>DBRM01000052.1:0-3180 GCA_002305965.1 Syntrophomonas sp. UBA1368 | reverse complement strand
AACACGATATCATTTTCGAAATATGGTTTAATATCCAGCACCGGCGTTCCATCCACCGCATCCAACCGTTCCAGATACAGCCGGTTATCTTCCCGCCTGAGCAGCCGGACCAGCGACATGGCTACCGGATTGGGCCGGCTGGCAGTCCTGATGGCAAATACTCCGTATTGAATACGCTCCGTACTCACCCAGGGATATGCGTTTAGGGTTCTGCGATCTGCCTGATGAAACCAGGAAAGGATCCAAATGTGGGAGTTTTCCTCCAAACGATGCAAAGCCTGTACGAAACGGGGATATATTTCAATCACTGCCGGCACTCCCCCCGGCGGCATCTCCCGGGTTTCCTTAACGGGTGATATTATAGTGCCAACGGGATCAAGTACGATTGGATCCATGCGATCTCCTCCCATGCTGCAGTTCTTATAAATTTATCATAACACAGTGACCCGTTTTTTATCTTCTATTTATAAATAAGCCAGGTACGGTTTGGATTACTGACCAGTCACTCTGGTTATACTAATCATGATTTAAGCAGACGGATGCAACAGGGAGGTGAAAAATTTGAACAAGATCATAGCGGTCGAGGAAAATCTGGGGCCGGTGAAAGAATTTTTAAACACGCAGGGATGCCAGGTCATTAGTATTGAAAAAGCTATGGAGCAGCAGCCGCATGCGGTAGTCTTATCGGGAATGAAGCAAAATCTTATGGGCATGCAGGAGATCATGATCGATGCTCCCATAATCAGCGCCCAGGGCAAATCCGCGGAGGAAATATGGAGTGAAATCATGAAAAAATCCTAGTTTTTCTCAGTCCGGGGATTTTGGAGCGGAAACTGATGAAAGCCTGGCATTCAGTTCAGCCGGGGAAGAACCTTAGCAAGGAAGATCTCTACCTGATACGGGTCGAACTGGGTGCCGGCATTCTTTTTCAATTCTTGGATTACCTGTTCCCGGGTCAGGTCAGCCCGGTAATTGCGGTGACTGGTCATCGCCACGTATGCATCGGCAATACGTACGATTCTGGAAGGCAGCGGTATCTCTTCCCCCTTAAGTCCGCCGGGATAACCGCTGCCATCCCAGTTTTCATGATGGGTCAGAATATACTCTGCCAATTTCCCTACTTCGCTGTTGGAACTTAATATACGATAGCCGATTTCCGGGTGTCGCTTTAATTCGATCCATTCGATCTCATCCAGCTTCCCCGGTTTGAACAGGTTGACGCCGCTCAATGTCACTTTCCCGATGTCATGCAGCAGGCTGACGGCCTTAATGTCTTCCAGCTGCTTTTCCGTAAATCCCTGTTCCTTCGCCATTAGGCAGCATATTTCAGCTACTTGTTCAGAATATTCCTTTTCACCCGGGAATTTTTCATAAACCAGTTCCAGGATGCTGTTCAGACTATCCATACGGATACTGGGATAGCTGTAAAGCTTATGCTTATACATCATATTTTCGGCCTGTTTGAAGGTTTCCTCCAGGGTTTCCGTGATTTTCGTCTTACAGGCCCAGCCGAATGAAATCGACAGCGGGATATCATTTACTTTTTCCACGCTGATCAGCTTCTGTAAACGGGCTACGATTTGTTCAGCTTCCTTAAGACTGGTGGAGGGGAGCACAATGGCAACTTCATCCCCGCCGATCCGGGCAACGATCTCATCATTACGGCATCTCTTTTTGATCACATCCGCCATCTTCTTTAAAAGCCGGTCACCCGCCTGATGGCCGAAGGTATCATTGTGCAGTTTCATCCCGTTCACATCACCCAGGACCAGGGTCAAAGGGTAATTCCTCACTGTATCCAGCCGCTTCAGCTCTTCTTCAAAAAAACGGCGGTTATACAATCCGGTCAGGCTGTCATGGAAACTATAATAGGTGATTTTCTCTTCATATTCCCGGCGACTGGTAATATCCACCAGGGAAGCTACACTTTTATCGGTGCCGGGGATCAGGTTGGCATAAACCATACAATGTTTGATCCGTCCCTGGCGGTCAACAAGCCTGGCCTCGTAGAAATCCGGTATATCCCGGCCGTTTGGATTACGCCGTTCTTCATGATATTCGTATATCAGCGGCAGATCATCAGGCAGAATAAAATCTTTTATACTTATCCCCTGCAATAAATCACTGGAGGTATAGCCTGACAGTTCGTAGAATTTTTGATTTGCCATAAGAATGCTGGTATCCCGGGCAACGATAACACTGGCGGTGCCGGTGGTTTCAAAAATGGCACGGTAAAGGCTTTCCGATTCTTCCAAGGCTGCCTGAACCTGCCAGCGCTCAGAAATGTTGCGGGCCAATATCATATGCAAGCCGTCGCCCAAAGGGATCAGCCTGACTTCAATGTATACCCGGCGTTCAGGGTCAAGGCAATATTCATTGATCGCTATTTTACCCGATGAGGCGGCATCAGGCAGCGCCCTTAATATTGCTTCGGCAATTTCCTGATTAAAGGCATCGCACACACTGCTGCCGGCGGTAATTTCTTTTGCTGCAAGGTTATCCTGGTTTGTGATGATGTTAATAATGGTGCCTTTTTCGGAAATGACAAAAACTGAGTCCGGCAGTGCTTCCAGAATCCTTCGCACACGATCTTCTCTTAATTCTGCGCCGTTATGAAGTTTAACCTTTTCATCCCTGATCATGTTATCAATCCTTGATGTTAAACTACCATCTATTATAAATTAAATTTACCTCGCGCAGTAAAATTTTTTATTGTTTTTACATATTTTCCCTTATAAGGCTGCTATCAACAAAGAAATCTTTATGTCAGTTATTAATACCCGATTATCATTTCCGGCTGCCGCTGAAAAATATTCCGATCTCCCGCCGGGCACTTTCCGGCGAATCTGAACCGTGAATGACATTATAATTGATGCTGGTGGCATAATCTCCTCGAATAGTACCGGGAGCCGCCTGCCTGGGGTCGGTTGCCCCCATCATACTCCGCACCATTGCGATCACACCGTCGCCTTCCAGTATCATCGCCACTACAGGTCCGGATGTAATAAAATCCACCAGTTCTCCAAAAAACGGTTTATCCTTATGTTCCGCATAATGCTCAGCGGCCAGGGCCGGGGTGATATGCATCATCTTTAAGGCAGCGACCCTGAACCCTTTTCTTTCAAAGCGGCCTATGATCTCACCGGTCAGCCCTCTGGATACTCCATCAGGTTTTACCAT
>DBRM01000020.1 GCA_002305965.1 Syntrophomonas sp. UBA1368 | reverse complement strand
TCTCAGTTCCAGCCACCTTCAATACTGTTTATCCTGACTTGATCCAGAACATCAATGACAGCTGCATAGACTGGCTACATTAAGCCACACAGGCAAGGTATAAGTTGACCTCCAAAGAAAAGGTCAATTAGAGGAACGACTTCTATTTCGGCAAGTTTTCAACGGGATAATGAAAACCAATTTTATGTTATAATATCACAGTATTATAACGCTAAAACGGATTGAAGGCTTTTTCCCAGCAGGGATTGCTATTGAATAATTTGAAAGAAGAACCTGTTGGAAATAAAACCAAAGGTTAGAAAGCCATAGGAGGACAAGCATATCAATAATCGATTCCAGGAATCTTTACATGACAAAAATACCTTTTCGGTTGCCTGGGAACTGGTGCCTGGCAGAGGTGCCCGGGAGAAACAACAGGAAAATGTGTTGCTGGCAGCGCAGCAGGCGGCGGCTGACGGGAAGATCCATGCTGTGACCATCACCGATAATCCTGGTGGCCGGCCAGCTATAATGGCTTCCAGCCTGGGACAGGAGATCGTACAGCTGGGGATAGAGCCATTGGTACATTTTACTTGTAAAGATAAAAATCGCAATCAAATAGAATCCGAACTTTACGCCTTGAATCGTTCCGGAATCAGGAACCTTTTGGTCATGACGGGCGATTACCCGATGGAAGGATTCTTGGGGCGTCCTAAACCGGTTTTTGACCTGGATCCCATTCATATTCTGGAGCTTATCAACAGCATGAATCAAGGAATGAAGGCAGTAACTCCCCAAGGTACAACCAATTATCAACCGGCTGATTTTTTTGCTGGCAGCGTAGTTTCACCATTTAAAGCGTTAGAAGCAGAACTGCTGGGGCAATATTATAAATTGAAAAAGAAAATAAATCATCATAGTTCTTTTATCGTAACCCAATTAGGCTTTGATGCCCGTAAGTTTCATGAGGTACTGCAGTACATTCGTATGCTGGATCCCGATATTCCTGTAGTCGGTAATGTTTATATATTGCCTTATGGGGCAGGGCGTATGATGAATGCCAATCAGTTGCCAGGCAGTGTAGTTACGGATAAATTGCTGGCAGAACTTGATCAAGAGCGTACGGCACCGGACAAGGGAGAGAGAGCCAGACTTCTGCGGGCGGCCAAGATGTATGCTTTTATGAAAGGTATGGGCTTTGATGGCGTTCATATTGGCGGGCAAAATATAAAGTATGAACAGATCAGATTTATTATTGATACCGGCGAAGAACTAAGCGCTGATTGGCGAAAACTGATCCCCGAATTTGACTACCCACAGCCGAACGGATTTTATTATTTCCAACCTGATATGCAAACGGGATTGAATACCATGACGCCGGTAAAACGTGAGGGATTGAAGCCTGAGTTGCCAGTAAGCAACAATTACCGCCTAATGCGGGGGTTGCATCACCTATTTTTTACTCCGGGGAGGAATCTATTTCCTTTGATGAGCAAGTACTATCATCGGAAAAAGGATCCTCGCCGATACCGTTTGGAACACCTGGCAAAAGTTCTTGGCAATGGCTGCAAGGACTGCGGGGATTGTGCCCTGCTGGATCTTGCTTATTTATGCCCGATGTCCCAGTGCCCCAAAAATCAACGTAATGGTCCTTGTGGAGGCAGTTATGAAGGTTGGTGCGAGGTTTACCCTGGAGAAAAGAAATGTATTTGGACCCAGGCATATGCTTATTTAAAAGCTTACCTGGAAGAAGGGAAGCTGGAAGAAGCGTATTTGCCGCCAGTCAATTGGGCGTTGTCCCAGACATCAGCGTGGTATAATTATTTCAATGGCTGTGACCACTCCGGCCTGGGGAAACCGGAGAAAAAATAGTTGTGCGTTAAATGGGGGGAGGAATAATACTATGGCAATCAATTCCAATCAAAAGGAAGAATGGGACAAAGAGGACTTTTTGCAGGAACTGAAAGAGGTCCCGCCATGTAGTCGTTTTATGCACTCACGTTTGCTGGAGGTAAATTCTGAAGAGAAGTCTATGACCTTCGTCTTCCCGGTGATGGATCATTATTCAAATCCGGCCGGGTCTATGCAGGCAGGGTTTTATTCAGCGGCTTTTGATAATGTTTATGGACCTCTTTGCCTAATGGCTTCAGGTACTCCTAACAGTGTAGCCATTAATCTCAATACTGAGTACCATCGCCCAACTTTTCCTGGGGATGAAATTACCATTACAGCACGTGTTATCCGTAATGGGCGTAGCCGCGTATTTATGAGTGCCGAGGCATATAACCAGGAAGCCAAGCTGGTAGCCACTTCAACCTGTAATTATTTGCTGCTGGACAGCCTGAAATAATAAAATTGGCATACTTGAGAATCAGAAAAAAATCAAGAAGAGAAGCAGGGCGCCTTTAATTTGGCTAAAGAATCGGTCATAAGAATTTATTAAACGTAGATCCATTCTGGAACCATCGATCATATTTATGATGATACAATCAAAGGTAATGATTGCAATATAAGGTTTGGTTTGTTTGTTGCATAACCACGCAAAAGGAGTTACAATAATTAGGCGTCGCATTCATTTGATGAGATGGTATGAGCCCTGCCTTTACAAGGAAGGGTTTGTCTTATAAATTTGCCGTGCTAGATGGGGAATTAGCGGTGCCCTGTAACCTGCAACCCGCTATAGCAGGGTCGAATTCCTGAGCTGAGGGCTTATCTTGTGAGGTCTGGCTCAAGTAAGTGGCGAAGAAGTTTGGGTCCTGCGCAATGGGACATCTTGAACCGTGTCAGGTCTGGAAGGAAGCAGCACTAAGAGATTAATCCTGTGTGACGCAGGGCTACCTGGACGGAGTTAACTGCATGAGTAACGCTTGGAAGTTATTCTCGAAGCCAGGTGCACGGCTAAATATGATATAATTTAGTAAAAGCAGGATAAAGCCTGCTTTTTTGCATAATCGGGGATTCTTTTTATAGGCAGGAAAGCGAAATAACTGTAGAGAAAATATCAATAGTTTTAGTCATGATTAACGGGAAAAGGAGGTTCTTCTATGGCTTATCTGGCTTTGTATCGTGCCTGGCGCCCGCAGAAATTTGATGAAGTAGTGGGACAGGAAAGTACGGTTAAAGCACTGCAGAACGCATTAAAAGAAGGAAAACTTACCCATGCGTATCTTTTTACTGGACCCAGGGGAACGGGTAAAACCAGTATTGCTAAAATTGTAGCCAAAGCAGTGAATTGTGAGAATCTTGATTCAGGAGAACCATGTAATAATTGTTCTGCCTGCCAGGATATAAATAACGGTAATTTCATGGACGTCATCGAGATTGATGCTGCATCAAACCGAAGTGTCGATGAAATGCGTGATTTAAAGGAAAAAGTTAGAATACTGCCTGCCCAGGGAAAAGAAAAAGTGTATATAATCGATGAAGTCCATATGTTGACACCAGAAGCGTTCAATACATTATTAAAAACCTTAGAAGAGCCACCCGCCAGAGTGAGGTTTATACTGGCCACGACAGAAGCACATAAGATTCCGGCTACCATTCGCTCGCGCTGTCAAATTTATAATTTTCGCAGATTAACTGGTGACGAAATTGTTTCTCGCTTGAAACAAGTCGCCGCTGCTGATGGAGTTGAAATTGCTGATGAAGCTTTGCAACTGATATCCCGAAGAGCAAACGGCGGACTGCGTGATGCATTAAGTATGCTGGACCAGATATACTCATACAAAGGAAAAAAGATTACCAAGCAGGATGTTTTAGAGGTTTTAGGAATCGTCGATGATTTATTCCTGGCTCAACTTATGGAGCGGGTGTTTGCCTGGGATACAGGGGCAATTATAAGAATGATAGGAGAAGTCTTAAATTCCGGAAAAGAAGCTCAACAATTAGCTAGAGAGGCCTCACTATATCTGCGTGATTTAATGCTTTATAACGTATTAGGTGAAGACGCAGAGTTTAGTGTAGTAACTGAGGAAAGCTTGCAAGCTGTAAAGCAACAATCAAAAATTAAAATGGAAAATATATTTGAGGCTTTAAAAATTATGACTGAAGCAGCAGACAAGCTGAGATTTAGTGATGGAAATAAATACTTGCTCGAAATTTCTTTGTTGGAAATTGCTTCTATTACAAATGCAAAAGGAGAAACAACTCAATCAAATCAGCCAGCTATCTTACGTAACAAAGATATTAAAACAGCCGTAAAACCAAATAAAGATGAAAATCGGGATGCTCTTTGGAACAGAATTTTACAGGGAGTTAAGGAACAAAAAGTACCCACTCATGCATTACTATGCCAGGCAAAACCCTTAGGCATCAAAGAAAACGTATTGTATATTGGTTTTAAAAAGGGTTTTAAATTTCATAAAGAACGAATGGAGGAGAAAGCGAATCGTGAGTTGGTAGAAAAGGTTGTAAAAGAATTATTGAATAAAGAAATTCAAATACAGTTTATTTTCTTGGATGAAGACCAATATAATGATATAGTTGCTAAAAAGGCTATAGAATTTTTTGGGGAAGATATAGTTGAGATAAAGAATTAAGGAGGAGATCTTATGGTATTTAACCCTGGGATGGGCGGCGGTTCAATGTCTAAAATGCTTAAACAAGCTAAGCAGATGCAGGAACAAATAAGTAAATTACAGGAAGAATTAGAAGCAAGAGAAATAGAATCATCTTCAGGTGGAGGGGCAATTACACTAAGAATAACCGGTAAACAACAAATTACCGCCTTAAAAATAAATCCTGATGCAGTCGATTTAGAGGATATTGAGTTATTGGAAGATATGATCATTGCAGCAGTTAACGAAGGAATAAAGAAGTCACAAGAAATGGTATCCTCTGAGATGGCTAGAATAACAGGCGGGTTAAAAATACCAGGATTATAAAAGCAGAGCTATAAACTTTTTATTACCCATTTTGCAGGAGGCATAATATGCGGTTAGCCCGACCCTTAGAAAACCTCATTGATGAATTAATGAAACTTCCTTCCATAGGACCCAAAACGGCACAAAGAATGGCATTGTATATTTTAAAGGAACCAGAAGCAGAGGCACGAAATCTTGCCAAAGCAGTTATTGAAGCCAGGGAGAAGATTGCGCCATGTTCTAATTGCGGATATTTGACTGATATTGATCCCTGTGTTTTATGCCTTGATGAAAAGCGTGACAGCAGAATTTTATGTGTAGCCGAAGAAGCTTCTGATATTATTGCCATTGAAAAGACTGGTTTTAATGGCCGTTATTTTGTGATTAATCAGGATTTTAATCTTATGGATAACAGCGAACTGGAGTTTAGGACTTTGGAGAAATTTAAAGCTAAATTAGCTGCCGGCGGGATTCAGGAAGTGGTACTGGCCCTGAATCCTGATATCGATGGAGAGGTTGTCAGCAGGTATTTAGCACAAATAGCTAGCCAGTATAACATAAAAATAACCCGTTTGGCACATGGCTTGCCAGTAGGCGGTGATATCGAGTATGCCGATGAAATAACTTTAAGGCGTGCGATCGAAGGGAGACATGAATTTTAGCATTAAATAGTTGATTCTGGAATAGAAATACTGTAGGGTACTACAGTTTTTTTATTTCAGGAGGTAAAAAATTTGCGTGCACTAAAAAAGATGTTTCCTATGATCCTGAATTTATTGGTGGCGAATCCCGAAGCAGAAGTAAATTCAGCAAAACAGGAGGAATTAATCAATCAAGCTCGGGAAGAGTTGAGTCAAGCCTATAATATTTTTAGCAATGTTTCAGACCCAGAATTAGTTGAAATAGCGGTTCTAAACATTAAAGCAGCGGAAAAAAGATTTGATTTTTTAGTCAGAGAGATAAAGAGAAAGATCGCTGAATAAAATATTTATTAGGAGGTGTTCAATTGGAATCTTTAAATGTAATTATTGCCGCCTTGTTTTTAGTGATCGTAATCTACATAATTACCCAGGTTGCTATCAAACCAATAAAACTGCTGTGGAAGTTATTGCTGAACTCGGCAATAGGACTGGCACTGCTTTTATTGACAAATTATTTTGGCGCCTTTATAGATATCAATATTCCAATCAATATTTTGACAGTATTAATCGCTGGTTTCCTGGGTATTCCAGGAGTCGTGCTATTAATTTGCTTTTCATTTATAGTGGCATAAATATAATAATGAAATAAAAGCTTGTTAATAGCTTTTTTTTTGATTTGATTTACATTAAAATAGCCACAATGAGATTATTATTTTTAGAAAACATTTAAACAGTATATACCATATAAATAAAACAGTTAAATGTGAGTAATAATTGTGTATTTTTAATATAATTGTTGACGCATAATTAGACACTAATTTATACTAATAATAATCTTTTTGAACTACGTCTTTAAATAAAAGTACTCAGGAGGTGTAATTGACGGAACAACCTATACCCAGATTGGTGGAAGCATATGTTGGAGAGTATGCCAGCGGAAAAAGCGAAATAGCGATTAATAGGGCTCTCGAACTAACCAGGCAAGGTCGGCGGGTTACTTTGGTCGATCTGGATACAGTAGAGCCCTTTTATACATTAAGGTCATTAAAGGAGAAATTGGAGAGCTTTGGTATCAATATGATTTGTCTCTCTGCAAAAGACGCTTTTGGTCTGGGGGAAACAGGTGCAATGCTTAACCCGAAAGCCAGATGGGCATTAAGACATGAAGGTGATATAATACTCGATATTGGCTACGGTGTTTACGGAGCACGCACATTAAATCTCGTTGAAGGTGCCAATGAATCAGATGAGTTAAAGGTTATGTTGGTAATAAATTATTCACGCCCTATGACTAACTCCAGAGAAAGAATCAAAGAATATATAAATAGTTTTGACCGAATAGATTTTATCGTTGCCAACACTCACTTAGGGGATCAAACCACTGCTGAAATAATAATTGAAGGCAATCAAGAAATATTAGCAGTCGCTAATGAACTTAGTTTGCCCGTAGCATATATGGCAGCAGATATAAATTTTGCTGCTGAATTGCAAAAACATCAATTCCTGGTACCAGTTAAATTTATTAACAGATATATGCCGGAAGCAATATGGTCGTAATGGTTTTTTGGAGGTGTTAATTCTAGTGCAAAAAGTTATTGGCGAAACGAAAAAAGCGTTCTTAACTGGAAATGAAGCGATAGCTTGGGGGTGTCTGGCTGCCGAGGCAGATATGATGTTTGGGTATCCCATTACTCCACAAAATGAAATAATGCATTATTGGACGCGTTTAGCTCCTAAATATGGGAAAGAATTTCTTCAAACGGAAGATGAAATATCGGCCGGTTTTACAGTATGCGGGGCGATTCAGAGCGGTATAAAAGCTTTTACAGCTACCGCAGGTCCAGGTAATGTTCTGATGCAGGAGCCGTTTGGTATGGCGGAAGGCATGCGACTACCTTTTTTTGCTATTATTCAGCAACGCGGCGGCCCCTCTTCGGGTACTGTAATATATTCTCAGCAGGAAGTTTCTCTTACTTGTTATGGTGGGAATGGAGAAGGGCACAGGATTGTTTATTCCACTGCAACTCATCAAGAGCTTTATGATTATACGATTAAAGGATTTAATACGGCCTGGAAATATAGATTTCCAACTTACTTATTAGGCGATGGATATCAGGCAAAAATGAGAGAACCGCTGGAAATGTATGAACCTTCCGAACGCGGGATTGATATTATCAAACCTTATCCTTTACTTGGTCTGGAAGGTCATATAGGTACTGATAGAGAACCGCAGCATTTGAGGAATATTTATAGCATGGAAGAAGAACTATATGATGTCGTATTAAAAAATGATGCAGATTATAATTCGGTTAGACAGGAAATTACCGAATATAGTGAATTTAATTGTGAAAATGCTGAAGTTATTATAATTTCCCACGGAGTTGTTTCCCGTGCTGCTGAAGATGCTGTAAAGGTATTGAGAGCGCAAGGTATAAAAGCGGGATCTTTCAGACCTATAACGCTAAGACCATTTCCTCGTGAACAGTTGCTGGCTGTACTGGAAAAAAGCAATGCTAAAAAGCTATTAATTACAGAATCTGCTTTGGGACAGCTGGAACGAATCGTCAAATACGAAATCTATGGACAGACCTTACCTATTGAAACCTTGTTTATGCCAGGTGTGGGAATTATAGATTATGATATTATTCAAAAGATTAAAAGCATTATTTAATCTTTAAAAGAAGGAGGAATTTAACGATGGTTGCACCCGCAACACCAAAATCATGGTATTTGCCAAGCAAGCCGCATAAATTTTGTCCCGGATGCGGGCATGGAATTGTGCTGAAAGCTCTAGGTGAAACAATAGATGAACTTGACATTCAGGACAAAACAATTTTCGGCTGTGATATAGGCTGCTCATTACTATCGTGGGATTTTCTTGCCTGCGACAGCACCCAAACACATCATGGCAGAACAACACCAGTTATGGTAGGAATCAAAAGAGCCAGACCTCAACTGATAACCATAGGCTATATGGGAGATGGAGGTGGTTATTCTATAGGGTCCCAGCATTTGCTCAATGCTGCAGTCCGAAATGAAAAAGTGACCTTGATCTTAGTCAACAATACGAATTATGGAATGACTGGGGGACAGATGGCACCAACTACGTTACCGGGCCAAAAAACAGAAACAACTCCTTATGGACGTGATCCGGAGAAAACCGGGTATCCCACCAAAGGACCAGAATTCCTTAGTGAACTTACTCCTGATGGTGCTTATGTGGCGAGGGCTACGGTTTCAAAATATAAACAGTTGAGAAGGTTTTTACGCAATGCTTTACGTAACCAGATAGAAGGAAATGGATTCTCCTTTTTGGAAGTGCTTTCAACCTGCCCTACTAACTGGAGGACCAATGCACAACAAACCTGGCATTTTCTCGAAGACGAGATGGAACAGTTTTTTACCGTGGGGGAATTTAAGACTCCTTTTGGGAAGGGGGATAAATAATGGCTTTAATTAAAATTGCCCTGGCGGGTGAAGGCGGGCAGGGTGTGCAATCAGTCGCTGAAATAATTGCGGAAGCTGCATATAATGAAAAAAAACAAACCATTTATATACCTAACTTTGGTTTGGAGCAACGCGGTGGGGTATCGATCGCTTTTATTCAAGTCAGTGATACACGTATTGGAGCCCCGAAATTTAATAAAGCTGATGCGGTTTTAGCTCTGAGCGAAAGAGCGATTGCAAGAACAGCCGCTTATTCTGATGAAAATACGTTATTTGTTTACGACTCCAGTTTTAAAATTAATCCTGATGAACTACCGAAAAAAGTTAAGCATATTATAGGTCTACCGGCCATCGATACTGCTAATAATGAATTACATCCTCGGGTATTCAACATTATTATTATGGGGGCAGTAATAGGATTAACCAATGTGGTTAAATTTGAGACAGCTAAAGAAGCATTGGAACATAAATTAGGTTATAAGTTCGAAAGTAACCCTGAACTTAGAACACTCAACTTTAAAGCTCTGGAGATCGGGAAAGAACTAGCGGTTAAATCACTGCGGGAAGGGGTGTTTAATCATGCCTAAAACAATTGAAGCGAAATCAACCCCTATGAATAAAGCTGCTTTTCATATATTTCCAGAGTATTGTAAAGGTTGTGGGCTTTGTAAAGAGAAATGCCCCAACGATGTGTTGCGGTGGTCACATAGTCTTGGTGTATATGGAACTCCCATTGTTGAACCAAAGGATGAAGAAAGCTGCATCGCATGTTTAATTTGTGAGATGGTATGTCCTGATGCGGCAATATTCATTGAAAAATATCCTAAAGTGAAAAATAAATAATCGAAGGCAAAATCCAAATCTATAGGTTAACGGGGGACGGCAATAGTCGTCCTTTTTAGTAAAGAAAACTGGGGTTGTCTGTTTAACAGTAATATATTAGTAAAAGGGAAGCATTCATAAATATAATTAAAAATTAGTTGTTAAAATTATTGTCAAAAAAAATACAACATTATATAATGATAAACGTGCCGCGCTGAATATGTACAAACCTATTTATTCTAGCCTATAATAAGCGAAAATCGCTTGACACGGAGCAAAGAGCATGATAATATAACT
>DBRM01000086.1:4015-16319 GCA_002305965.1 Syntrophomonas sp. UBA1368 | reverse complement strand
GGAGCAGATACGGTTTCCAATGATGCTGACTCAGACATCGTAACCGCAGTGTTCCCGAAAACCGCTGCAGCCAGTTCCGGTGGGAGGGGAGGATCTGTAATTCCTTCCGTTACCGGGGTTGCAATCAAGGCTGCACCTGACAAAGTGGCATACACAGAAGGGGACGAGCTTGATCTCAGTGGTTTGTTATTGACTCTGACCTACTCCAATGGAACCACTAAAGATATAGCATTGGCAGACTTTGCGGATAATAAGATCACAGTTTCGCCTAAGGCAGGAGATGTACTTGATGTCGATGATAAGGAAATCGTGATCACAGTAAAGGGCAAGACTGTAAAGCTGCCAATTACAGTTGAGGAAGATACAACAGTAATTCCCCCGCCAGCTGAAGAACCGGTACTGACTGATATCGACGGCCACTGGGCAAAGGACAGCATTGAGCATCTGATTGAGATGGGTGCGATCTCAGGCTATCCTGACAATACCTTCAGACCGGATAATCCAATTACAAGGGCAGAATTTGCCACGGTACTGGTAAAGGCCATGGGCCTGCCGGTTGCCGGCAGCAAGGTATTTGCTGATACCGAAAGTCACTGGGCAAAAGAAGCAATAAGCACAGCCTACGCTGCGGGAATTATTTCCGGATACAATGAGCAGAGCTTTGGACCGGACGATCTCATCACCCGTGAACAAATGGCGGTTATGGTTGCGAAGGCAGCGGGGTTGACCGGCGCCGCCCCGGAACTGGAATATACCGACAGCCAGCAGATATCTGCCTGGGCCAGGGAATTTGTAGCCCGGGCCGCAGCGGAAAAGCTGATCTCCGGCTATCCTGACAACACCTTCCGGCCTGCTGATAATGCCACCCGCGCTGAAGCGGTGACCGTAATCAGCCGGAAATGGTAAAAAACAGCCTCCAATAAGTTCAGCGGCTGCCCCAAAGTCCTTTAAGGAACTCAGGGCAGCCGTTTTTCATCCGCTTCCTAATGGTAGTCAGTTAGTTGGTTTGGCGCCAGGTGTGAGGCGGCAGGCGGGAGCCATACTACTTCTTTTTGGGCTTTTTGTTCAGCTTCAGCGCGATATTTCGCTTTTCTGCCATGGTGTTAAACCGGCTGGCTGCCAGTTTGGCTTTATCTTTTAAAGTCAGCTCATCTGATCCTGATTCTGATGCGATTTGCTCCAGGACCAGTTTTATATCCGGCAGTTCCAGCAGATTGACCGCCAGGCAGAAGAAACTTTTTCGCCGCCCGTCATTATAGTTATCCAGCAAATACTTCAGGATCTCCATTTTTTCAGTTAATTCAGCCTGATAGGCTTCTATGCCGATTTTCCCGGCTTTCTGCAAATCCTTTAACTGAAGGCGATGAGCGATAAAGGAGTCAAATTCATCTATGCCGTCATACTTTTCACAGGGATATTCGCTGCACAAATAGCAGTATTCAAGGCCGCCCCGCTGCTGGCTGCACCGGGCGATGGCACAGGGCTGATTACCGGGTCCGCCCCCGCAGCCGGGACAATAATGATCCAGGTGCATTGGACACAGTCCGCAGTTTAAGCCGCACAGGGAAAATAAATTATTGCTTCTTTGGAAATTTTTCATTATATACCCTCCCCGTTAAATAACGCCGATCAAATACCTTAATCTCGCTTAGAGCTAAGGCCCGGTCCCTTCACTGTGGATTCGCCAGCCGCTTTGCGGGGACTCCTGTTTAAGAATTAAAAATCTCGGCTGCTTTCCGCTGCTGGAGGTGATATCTTTTTTAAACTGGTAATCTACAGTCACGACATATTCTTTCATGCCGGGTTCATTGCTCATCCCGCCCATTTCCTTCACATCAAGGAGTTTCGCGGATTTCACATTCCCTTCACCATCGCTGAAAACATCATCGAAATCCTCATTGATCAGCCGGTTATTGTCCATATTGGCTGACAGATAAGTGCACAGATGCTGCCGGGTCATACAGGCAAACATCAACTTCTGGTCATGACGGTCCATTGCGTCATAATACTGCCGGATGATTTCCTCCGGGGTCATTTTGGATAACTTCTTTTCCAGCTCATTATTATAATCGATATGGTCACTTACCCAGTCATCCCATTCCTTGCCGGCTATGTCCTGCAGGCTTTTCCGGTCCAGGGAGCAGGCGAAGGAGTCATGTCGGCCGGCATCGATATAGGCCCCGACGATTTTATTCTCATATTTCATAATGATTCCCCGGGCGTTCATGCGAGGATGCATGGTTTCAGGGAGGGGCTCTCTTAAGCGATAGATCTCCGCCTGCACTTCCTTGCCCAGCAAGCCGGTGTAATCCAGCCCGATCTCCCTGGATAGTTCATTATTATAAGCCCAGTAAATCTTAATGGGGAATTCTCCCGCCCCGTGTTTCAGATCAGCGGGTAGGGTTTCTTTAGTGGAGCTCACCCTATAGTCAATGGTCCAATTATATTTGCCAAACAAATCTTTGACTTCATCATCGATATTGGTATCAAAATGCCGGTACTTGGTAAAGTCCTTTATATACCTGAAAAAACTGTAACCCGGATCATATTTGACTTCATCGATTTCAAGATAACCCTCCGCAAAGGCCGGATCATCATAGGCAAACTTGATTTCCTTCTGGCTCCCGTCCTTGGCAATCAGGATCAAACGGTTATCCTTTGTGGCCATGCCGCTCATGTCATTAACTTCGGATTCATCCGTAATGACTTGGCTTTTCCCGATCATGGTCAAGATGTCAGACAGCATTTTGCCGTCCTGGATCTTGATGTCCTGAAAGTCCTTATACATCCCGTTAGGATCAAAATGGACTTCGATCTCAACGGTGTTATCGTATATGGTTTCAAAGTCGGGTACAGCAGAATCCTTTACTTCGTTAACTTCCTTCTGTACCTGTCCGGAAACGGTTTTCTGCTCAGGACTTAACTGAGAACAGCCCGCAAAACCAACAAGAAGGCTGACAATAAGCAGCATATGCAAAACCTTTTTCAGCATTTTAAGACCCTCGCTTTTGAACGTTTATTAAATGATGTGCTGCTTATAATACTTTCTTATTGCTGGAATCTTACACTGTTTGCAAAGCACTTACGCACGCCGTCGCAAATCTGACCAGGTATAAGAGCAGGAAAACCATGGTAAATGCAGAAAGGAATAAAACAGAAAATGAAAGGGTTTTAAATATGAAAATCGCAGGAGTTATAGGAACAAAAAAAATATATAGTCTGCTTATGAATGCAAAGCCCTCTGAACAAGATAACGAGCCTGCTCAAAGTCTTTTCTCTTCACTGAAACAGTATACTGCTTCGAATAATTCATATTCATTCCCGCGCTTCCAGAATTGCCCCTTATCGTACCCCGGCCCCTCCATTGACCCGAGTGGTCCACCACATTATATGAATATTTGATCCCCTCATTGTGCAGAGCCTGCCTTACTTTTGCCAGCTCCACCAAAGAGTAACCGATATATACGTCTTCCTTGAAGAAAAAACACATTTCCCATACCCCCTCTAATAACAATACTTTCAAAGGAGCGGTAACTTTCATCCGAATTCTTCAGCCTTTTGTGTTCCCTAAGGCCCTGTGCCTTCACTATGCATTTTCCAGCAACTTTGCGCTGATTCCTTCTTTAGGATAAAAGTTATCACGAGGATGCTCCTCCGGGGCATACCCTATAGAGCACATACAGGCAAGCAGGCAGACGGGCGTGATCGGGTTTGTCAACTTCTGGTTGCAGGAAAACCATGGCAAATAGAGAAAGGAATAAAACAGAAAATGAAAGGGTTTTAAATATGGAAATCACAGAAGTTACAGGAAACAAAAAAGAATATATAGACCTGCTGCTGCTGGCAGATGAGCAGGAGGACATGGTAGACAGATATATTGGGCATGGTCAAATGTTTGTCCTGGATGACGGCGGTGTAAAGGCCCAATGCGTAGTTACAAAAGAAGGCGATGGTATTTACGAGCTGAAAAACATAGCGGTTCTGCCTGCTTTTCAGAGAAAAGGCTATGGAAAAGCGCTGATAGATTTTGTTTTCTCCTGTTATCCTGATTGCAAAACTATGTTTGTGGGAACAGGCGATATCCCTTCAATTCTGAATTTTTACGAGAAGTGCGGCTTTACAAGATCCCATCGTATCAAGAATTTCTTTACCGATAATTATGACCATCCGATGTATGAAGACGGCATACAGCTGGTTGATATGGTTTATCTGAAAAGGGAATGATACTGATTCATCGTCGTACCGGTTGAGCCTGTGGAATATCGGGCAGGATTTGCCGTAATTCTGTAGAATATAGAAAATTATGGTGTTAATGGATAGTGCTTTTACATATTTAAACTTTATATGCTAATTAAAAAATATAAAGCAGAGTAATGGTGAAATATAATAACTTATGAGTAATTAAATATAAATTATTGTATTGAATAAATAACTTATGGGTAATATAATGTTGGTGAGGGAAGTTGTATGAGGCACCCTGGAAAAATACTGTATCCTGAAGCATTTAAGACTAAACGGATTTTAGTGCACCAGGAGTTTGAAAATGATTTAAGGAACATTCTTGAAAAAAGCGGACATACAGCTGAATTCTTTGGCAAGTATAAACAGAGGCTGAACTTGTTGGATGATATGCAAAAGCGTTGTATATTAAAAAATGACTGGTTTGAAGAGCTAAGATATGCAGATGGCATTTATTCTATGAAATTTAATAGATCTCAGAAAAATATACGCATACTTTTTGCTTTCTTAGATAATAACTGCGCATTATTACTTTCTGCTTTTGAAGAAAAAAATAATAAAAAAACGAGCCAGGATAGCTATAAGAAGCACATTCCTCTGGCTCAAAAACGTCTTAAGNNAGGAGGTTATTGCTGATGACTGACTTCAGGAACCTGTCTGATGCCTGGGAAGTGGCTGAGCATCTGGGTGGTAAAGAAGCCTGTGCAAAAGAAGAACTGTATGATATTTACTATAAAATTTCGATTGCGCTGTTCGAATATCGTATTAAACATGGTTTATCGCAAAAGAAACTGGCAGAAAAATTAGGTGTAACGCAGCCTATGATAGCAAAATTGGAAAGTGGTGACTATAACTATACCATCGAACAGCTCTGGAAGATTGCTGGAAAACTGGAATTTAAATTTAATATCGAATTTAAGGAAGATATCCAGGAAACTTCTGTAATTTCCAGTCCTGACGCTAAGGATGATATGGTTGATTACTTTTGGGAAGAATTGGCGGTGGGATCATGAACAGCAATGTTGTATTAGCTGATTTTCAATTTTTGGGCAGCAGGGTTGCAGGGATGCGATTGGAAACCAGGCGTATCAATGCAAGAGGCCAGGCTGAATTATTTATTGATTTTGATTACAAAATAGGCGAAATTGAAGAAGAGAATAATTGCTTTCGCGGCAGTCTCACCTTTTTAGTTCAGGCTAAGGCAAAAGTTAAAAACAGAATCCTTTACAAGATTGACTTGGAGATAGAAGGAACCTTTGCAGGCAGCATTGAAAAATTATCCCAAGAAAAGTTTATTCAAATGTTGGAAATGAACGGACTGATTACTCTATTGCATATTTCCAGGGCTTACCTGATCAGTGTCACAGCTCAATCTGGTATTCAGCCACCATTGCGGATACCAATGGTTAATGTATTGAAAATGCGTGAAAATAAAAACAAATGATAAAAATAAAGAGGCCCGAGGCCTCTTTATCATTGACAATCATTATAAAATTATTTGAATTAACTTAAGTCAAAGGTACAATACTATCTCTGAGCATAACCGCTGACTGAATCACTCAAACTAATCTGTTTTTTCCTCCTTCGGCTGCTCGGCCTGCTGTTTTCGCCGACTGCACTTCAGCGATCACCTTCATGGATTCTGCGATTGATTCATGGGCCTTCATTACTCTCCAGGCGGCCAGTATAAAGAATACCACTGCGGCCATACAGCCAAAAATTAAGACCATATAAAAGATTAAGAGTAGGATACTGAATCCCTGAGCCATCATCATATACACCTCTCTCCATTTCTTTCTTATACGATTCTTTGAAAGGGAAGGACATTCCTGCATGTTCAGGCATTAAGCATTGGCTGCCTACGGGGAAATGAAATCAGCGAGGAGGGTAATATGAATATTATTTGATATGCTGCTTATGTGCAATAGCATGGATAATGCGAAGCTTGTTGATGTCTAACGCCTCTTAATTGTTTACTGAGAACTGCTGCGCTTTCCATTGAACTGCGACAAATTACCACAATTTCATATGATATAATGAAGTGAAATCCGAAAAGGAGGTATTGGGATAAATGAAGTCTAATGACAAACGAAAAAGTTATCTGATTATATTCCTGACCTTCGTTTTCTGTAGTATATGCAAGGAATTGGGGGAGTTTATTATCAAGGGCGAAACACAAATTCAAACGTCCTCTTATTCTGTTGTTATCGGAGCTGGTATTGGTTATTTTATTTTAATGATCTTCAGCAAGAAAAGCTGACCGCAAAACGATTCCTGCAATAGTAATAATTATATGTGCAAATATAATCACCGCGCATTATAATTGGTATGTGCAGTAGAGTAAGCTGCAAATCATTTACCGAAGGGAATCGGCATGCAGAGGATTAGTAAAAATCGTATTCTGATGGGATTGCTCTTGTGTACCTTGTTGTTAACAGGGTATATAAGTGTCTTCAATCCTGCCGGCATGCTCCCAGCGGGTGTCAATGTCTCAGCCCCTGTCTCCTTGAGCGGAGGAAGCAGCGGCTCTTCCATGAACGGCGCTGCCAGCATCGGGCATTTTGCTTATTTGGCTGCCGAAACTTCTATGGATTCTTTCATATCTTTATTAAAGCAATCACGAGGGCTCTTCATTAAATCCATTTTTGTCCTTTTGACCGCAGTGATGGCTGCGCGGATCACCACTTTTATCTGTTCTTCAAGACTAGCTGCGCAAACTTGCGCACCCTTCAACGCTATCCAAATAACCTGGTTTCTCCATAAAAAAGACGGTATGAAATGATATGATCAGGCTTCCGGCCGGGACTAAAAAGTCCGGTAACGGTTAAGTGCGCTCAAAATGTGCTTATCCGTGATATTTTATCCGTCTGGCTGTGCTTCCTGTAAAGGAGTAAGAGGCCATGACGGCACATAATTGGAGGAATGATCAATGAATTCTAAACGGGGATTCTTTATAACCGTTTTGCTCACGGCTGTTTTGCTGTGCATTGCAGTGTTCGGGGTCAAAATCGGTAACTTTGAAATCAAAGGCGCAGACCAAATGCGCTATGGCATAGATATACGCGGCGGGGTGGAAGCCACCTATGAGCCCAAGGATCTGGGCCGGGCGGCCACGGAAAATGAACTGGAAGCGGCCCGGACCATTATCGAAACCAGAATGGACGCGAAAAACATCACTGACCGGGACGTGACCATAGACAAGGGGAATGGCAAGATCATCGTCCGTTTTCCCTGGAAATCGGATGAAGCAGATTTCGATCCCCAGAAGGCGGTATCGGAGCTGGGCGAGACAGCCAGGCTGACCTTCAGGGACCCGGACGGCAATATAATCCTGGAAGGTACGGACGTGACCAAGAGTAAAGCCCAATTGAGTCCTCAGGACGGGACACCGGTAGTCACTCTGGAACTGTCCAAAGAGGGGGGCGAAAAGTTCGCAGAGGCCACCGGCCGGCTGATCGGGCAGGAGATCTCCATATATATGGATGAAACCCTGATCCGTTCACCCATTGTGGGGAGCAGGATCACCGGCGGTAAAGCGGAGATCACCAATCTGTCCAGCACCGAAGATGCTGCAGCACTGGCCAGTAAGATCAATTCCGGATCACTGCCCTTTTCCCTGGTGGTGAAAAACTGCAATATCATCAGTCCCACTCTGGGCAGCAGCGCCCTGGCCGTAATGGTTATGGCCGGGAAAGTGGCCTTTGTACTGGTTTGTTTGTTTATTCTTTTCTATTACCGCCTGCCGGGGCTGGTGGCATGCATTGCCCTGATTTTACAGGTCACCGGACAGTTATTGGCCCTGTCGGTTCCCCAGTTTACCCTGACCCTGCCGGGGATCGCCGGTTTGATCCTATCGGTGGGGATGGGCGTGGATGCCAATATCATCATCGCCGAACGGATCAAGGAAGAGATCAATACGGGCAAGACTTTGCTGCGGGCTGTCGAGGCCGGCTTTGAAAGGGCCTTTTCTGCGGTTTTCGATGGCAATATCACGGTCATCATCATCGCCATTATTTTGATCATTTTTGGCTCCGGTTCCATGCTGTCTTTCGGTTATACGCTGATATGCGGTGTGATCATGAACTTTATTGCTGGTGTCACAGCATCCCGGGTGATGATACGTTCACTGGGCAATTACAAATTATTCCGCAAGCCCCAATATTATGGCGCAAGGAGGCAGGTCAATGATCAGGTTTTATAAACACAGATTTATTTACTTCACCATTTCCATTTGTCTGATCCTGTGTGGTGTGGTGTTTGCTTTTATCAACGGCATCCAGCTGGATATACAGTTTAAGGGAGGTTCCATCCTCAAATACACCTATAGCGATACCATCAATGCCGAAGAGGCGGAGAAATTTATAGAACAGGCAGTGGGGAGGACTACCAACTGCCAACTGCAGACGAATATGGCCAAAGATGAAAAGAAACTGGTGGTGAGCCTGGCCGGCAATGAAGCACTGACCTCTCAGGAGCAGGAAACCGTAACGGCTGCACTGACCAAAGCCTATCCAAATGCGAAGCTCACTTTGTCCGAGTCCCTTACTGTTGAGCCCTTTATCGGCAAGCAGTTCTTCACCAATGGCATGATCGCTATCGTGCTATCATTCCTGCTGGTTTTGGCTTATGTAGGGTGGCGTTTCAAGCGTATCGGCGGGCTGTCGGCGGGGACCATGGCCATCGTTGCATTAATTCATGATGCTCTGATCGTCACCGCAGTTTTTATCGTCTTTAAAATCCCTTTGAACGACTCTTTTATTGCGGCCGTCCTTACCATCATTGGTTTCTCCATCAATGATACCATCGTGATCTACGACCGCATCCGGGAGAATGAACGGCTGATGGGCAAAAAAACTTCGGTGGAGGAATTGGTGGACACAAGCATCAATCAATCGATGATGCGTTCCATCAATACCAATATTGCTGTGTTTTTAAGCATTACTGTGGTATATATTTTTGCCCAGATCTATGATATCAGCTCCATCCGGGCCTTTGCTCTGCCCATGATGTTCGGCACCATTTCCGGCTGCTACTCCACCATCTGTATCGCAGGCCCCCTGTGGACCATGTGGCAGAAGCGCAAGGAAAAAAATCCTGCAGCATCAGCCAGTGCCTGAATAAAGCGGCTAAGCGCCGGCAGAAGGATCTTCCTCTGCCGGCTCTTTTTATCGGGGTTTATTAAGTGCGCAGCCTGAAAGGATGCGCATAAAACAAAGAGGCCCGAAGGCCTCATCTGTATTTTCACAGGTATAAAACCGAGTTTTTCCTTTTAATAACGACCCTTGGTGATCATTCCCACAGCCATTACTGCGGCAAAAATTATCAAATAGTAAAAGACTGCCTGCCCATGGGCGTAATATGCGGCGATCACCATAAAGATGCAGGCGCAGATGGCCAGTGACGGCATGATGAAGCGTTTGAAAGTACTTAGGGATCGTTCTTTTTTCATCATCATTATAAAGATAGGGATATACATGGCATAGATCGTAACGATGGGAAGCTCAGAACTGTCGAAGCTAAAGGGCCCAAACCAGGAAACAGGGGTTAAATTGGCTCCATAGAAGTACAACAGCCATATACCGCTTAACAGGACACCTAAAATAGCAGCATTTGCCGGCATGTTGGTTTTGGAATCGATGGATTGATAGGTTTCCGGCTGTGGCCCCATATTTCTGGCTGCCAGAGAGTAAAAACCGCGGGTACATCCCATCATTAAACCATTTAAAGTCCCCAGGCAGGAGATTACCACTACCACAAACAAGATGGTTCCGCCCAGATTGGAAAATAACGTGGCAAATGCGATCTTTGCCCCGGTCTCGCCGCCCTGCATCACAACACTGTTGGGGACTGCACCGGCCAGTCCGATATAGTAGAAAATATAGATCAGCGCGATGAACATGGTCCCGAAAGTCAGGGCAAGGGGCAGATTCCGCTTGGCATCCCTTAATTCGGCATTGATACTGGTGGCAATGATCCATCCTTCATAAGCAAAAGCGGTGGCAACAAGAGCCGTGAACAGCGGATTGCCGCTGACATCAGCGATGACTCCGCTGGTAAAATTCGTGATCAGTACGCCGTTCAACAATCCGGCAATCGTTCCCACGACTGCCATAAGAGCGAGGGGGATCAGTTTGATGATGGTGGTAGATACTTGGAATTTGCCTGCCAGTTTGGGGGACAGGGCATTTAAGCCGAAGATCCCGATCAGATAAAACCCGGATAATGCCATGGCTTCACCGCCTGTGATATCCCAGCCCAGCAGGACACAGGTGTATCGGGCTGAAACCCAGGCCAGCACAGAACACAAAGTGGGATAATAAATGGCGGCCATAAACCAGCCTACAAAATAGCCGTAATTCACACCTACCGTCGCTTCAGCATAATCCACGACGCCATTCACTTTTTCATATTGGGTGGCCATGGTAGCGAAGACAAAGGCACAGATGATCATGATGACCCCGCCTAAAGCCCAGGCCAGGATTCCCTGGGGAAGATTACCGCCGGTAGCCACTAAAACCTTTTCAGCTTTGAAAAATACACCGGCACCTATGACGATTCCAACAACCATTGCGATCGCAGTTAAAAGACCGTACTTTTTCTGCAGCCCGTTTTCCATACATCAGTCTCCCCGCATTATTTTATTTTAGTCGATTAAATTATACCTGTGACAGGGGTGTAGGGGAAGAGTCACATTTTGGCTGATCAGACCATGTGGCAGAAGCGCAAAGAAAAAAGTCATGCAGCATCGGCCAGTGCATAGTTAAAACAGCTAAGCGCCGGCAGAAGGATCTTCTTCTGCCGGCGCCCTTTTTATAGGGTCAGTCCAGTTTAGGCAGCCTATCCCAGCATGGCCGCCACATATTCCCCAATAGCCAGACTGGCAGTGAGGCCGGGGGATTCGATGCCGATCAGGTTGATCCAGCCGGGGAGGCCCAGCCGGCCTTCCTCCTGGATGATAAAGTCCTTCATCGGTTCTCCCGGCGCCTGCAGTTTGGGGCGGATACCGGCAAAATCCGGCAGCAGATCTGTTTCATGCAGGGCGGGGATATAGCGGCTGGCGGCGCGGAAGAATTCCTCCGCATGGCTTTCATCAACATCATAATTCAACTCGTCTACATAAAAGGCATTGGGTCCCAGGCGCAGGCCGCCTCCCTGGTCCATGCTCAGGTGGATGCCCAGGCTTCTCACTGTGGGGACCGAGTATATCAGATGTTGGATGTTCAACTTACGCCTGACTTTAAAGTATTCGCCTTTGCAGGGGTGAAGCCGGTACCCTTGTTTCTCAGTATCGATGCCGATCATCCCGGCGATCTCCTCAGCCCCCAGGCCGGCGCAGTTGATCACCTGCTGTGCATGAATGGTCTCCTGCCCGGTGACGATTTCATAGTCAAGGCCGTTATATATAGCTGCTTTGACTGCGGTGCCAAACAGATAAACGACTCCCGCTGCCTGACCTTCATAGTATAAAGCCTGCATGTATTCGTGGGCGTTTATAATGCCGCTTTCCGGAAAGTAAAGCCCTGATATGCCGGCGATCTCCGGTTCCATTTCTTCCAACTGCTTTTTGGTCAGGCGCCGGACGGAAACCTGATTAGCCAGGGCATTCTCATACAAACGATCCAGCTCTGCCTCTTCCTTCTGATCGAGAGCAGAGAGGATCTTTCCGATTTTACCGTGTGAAACCGGCCGGGGGGCAAGAAACTCATACAACATCGGGTTGCCGCGGACGCAGAGACGGCTTTTCAGCATTTCCGGCGAATAGTAAAACCCGGAATGGATGACTTCGCTGTTGCGGCTGGATATTTCCTGACCAAACCGGTGGTTTTTTTCCAAAACGACTATGGTAAGCCCTTTCCTTTCGGCTGCCTTCAGCGCCACGCTCAGCCCTACTGCTCCGGCGCCGATCACTGCTATATCTACTTTGGTCATGTTCTTCTCCCTGTTCTTTCCAATATAAAAGTAATAACAGTATAAACGTCCTATGCCAGATGAACAAGACAAGGAGTCAGGCGTGAGGCGTGAGGGAACCAGCAGACGACTTTGTCTGCCCAGGTATCAGTGCGGT
>DBRM01000086.1:1472-3899 GCA_002305965.1 Syntrophomonas sp. UBA1368 | reverse complement strand
GTTCGGCCAGTGGTAGGGGCAGACCACCCTGTCAACCCGCTGCTTAGCAGACAACTTTGCTCTAGCAGGAGTGTTACCTATGTCTTGAACCATTTCTGTTACCTATGTCCTGACTGAACCCTAGCCCCTGGCCCCTAACCCCTAGCCCCTGGCCCCTAGCCCCTTTCCAACTTTCCATTTGACAGTTTTTACAAACAAGGCAGGATTTTTCTCAGCCTTGACGAACTCTTATTATAGGCGAAAAAAAAGAAAACGATGAAACAGTATTTACAATAATGGTGTTTGTTTGGGAAAGAGGGAGAACGTAATTGGGAAACAGATTTATGCCGGAGAAGGACGGCGAATTTAAATACAAGGATCTGCTCTGTTGGACAAAAATGAAAAAGGAGCTGGAGGATCAGGAATACCTGAAAATATTCAATATCATGTCCCGGCTGGTAGGTGAGGAGGATTTCCTGTATCCTTACGGACTCCATGGTCTGGCTCATACCAAAAGGGTGTTGATGCTGGTGCTCTGCCTGGGTGCCCGGCTGAAGGTCCACCGGGAAGATTTGCTGCTGCTGTCACTTTGTGCCTTATATCATGATGTAGGCCGGATCGATGACAGCATAGACCCGGCCCATGGGCGGGTCAGTTATGCAAAAGCCGAACCCATTCTGGCCAAGACCGGATACGATATGGAAATGATGCGCTACATCATTGAGAATCATTGTATCGTCGACAAAAAAGCCCATGCTGCTGCGGTTAAATATAACCTGCCTGACCAGCTCAAAGCCCGGCGCTTGCTGGATATTTTCAAGGATGCCGACGGATTGGATCGTTTGCGTGTCAATGACCTGGACCCTCGCGTTCTGCGCCATGATGAGGCGCGGGAACTGCTGCCGGTAGCCCGTGTATTACTGGCTGAGCTGCACTGATCCCGTGAGAAGCCTTGTGCAGCCGCCCATTCCCAAAATCTCTAATCCAGTCTTTAGGCGGATAAACATTCGTTTAGAAAAACTACAAAAAACTCTGTAGGAAGGCATTTCTTGAATGTCTTCTTTCTTTTCCATGCAAATATACGACATAAGAATTTGTTGCCTTTGCAGGCAAAAACAAGTAAAATATTTATGCACGTAAAATAGAGTATTTTGTAATAATATTTATTTTCATGTATTTATAAATCATATCATTCGTAAAACTTGTTTCGTCTTTTAATAATGCATATGCGTTGCGAAAGAAGGATAAACGCTTGTCGATTAAAGAAACAGCGAAGAAGTTTTATTATACAAGATCATTTCGCATCATAGCTGGAGTCCTTGTGGTGACAGTATTTGTTACTATGGTTCTGCAATCAGCTACCCTCGTAGCCATCAGCCGCAGCGACAGCAAATCTGACGCTGCGGTCAACTATTTAGCCGAAAACACCGAATATGTAAATAAGAACCGACCCCAAAGAGTATTGGACTATCTGCAGACCCTGGGACCACAGGAAACACTGGCGGATTATTACCAGCTGGCCAGCACCCAGATTGCCCGGGAAGAATATGCTGAAGCCCTTGCAAATATCGAAAAATGCATTGCGCTTTACAATAATGAAGGTCGTGAACTTTATCTGGATCTGCTTTTAAAGCGCGGCTGCCTGCAGGTAATGACCAAGGACTATAATGCCGCATTGAAAAGCCTGGATCTGGCTCTGGCCGAGGATCCGGATGCTGCAGATATTTACCTGGTAAAAGCCCAGATCTTTGCCGAGCAGCAAAACATGGGCGCTCTGGTCCAATCTTTAACAGCCTATTTGCAGCTGGTTCCCGGGGACAGCTCCATCCGTTCCCTGCTGGCACAGGCACAATTCACTGAAGGTAATTTCGAAGCGGCAGGCGAGCAGTATGCGGAAATCATGGAAAGAGACCCCGATGCACAGACCGCCTACCTGCTGGGGCTTAATGCGGTGCAGAAGTCCGATTTTGCAGCTGGAGAAACAGCCCTTACCAGGGCTATTGCCCTGGATGACAGCTTCGACGGCATCTATTACTATCGGGGTGTCTGCCGGATGTCCCTGGGCGATTATCCTGGCGCCATAGAAGATCTGACCATTTCAATCGATAAGGGAGATATGCAGCAGGCCAGCTTTTATACCCGCGGGGTCTGCCTGCTGATGAATAATGAATATGAGAAAGGCCTGGCAGATGTACAGTTAGCGGCTGCCGGAAACCAGGATGAAGAAGTTACCAAACAGGCGGAACTTTTAATTGCCGAACTGGAAAAAGCCCAGGAACAGACGGTACCGGTTGGGGAGACGGCACAAACCATGGAAATTGAGCCGCCTGCAGCAATTTTACCAACTGATACACAGGCCCTGATCACAGAACAATGACCAAATTGAATCGTTTACACCAGCTGATAATTCGGCGAGAAGAGAATGAATGCAAGGAGAGGGAAGGGACT
>DBRM01000086.1:0-1356 GCA_002305965.1 Syntrophomonas sp. UBA1368 | reverse complement strand
TGATACTTCCGGCGGAAGCAACGATGGCAGTTCCGATGCTTCCGGTAATGAGTCAGTTGGGGATTCAGGAGACAGTGGCGATCCTGCCGGTTCTGGTGAAACAGGAGATACAAATGGTTCAGGCGGGTCGAATAGCGACGGCGTGACCGGAGACGGCAGTGGAACTTCCGATGATGATGGTACCGGCGATACCAGCGGTGCCCAGGGAAGTGATGATATGAACGGCACTGGTGAACAGGGAGATGCCAATGGTTCAGGCGATTCCAATAACGACGGCGTGACCGGTGACGGCAGTGATATTTCCAATGATGATGACAGCTCCAGTGAGCAGGGCGGTGCTGATACGAACAGCATCGGCGATACTCCGATGATGATGGCTTTGGGAGCACAGGCGACGGAAACTCCTCCAACAGGTAATCCCACACCTGAAACCGTAACAGTTCCTGAATATCAGATCCCGGGCGGGTCAGCCTATATAATAGGAAGCGAAGATACCGTTTATAAAAATACTGCTACACAGAATGCCATTCAACAAGCCATCGACGCTGCCAAAGCAACGGCGGCCAGCAAAGTTACCATCATTGTCAATAACGGTGTATATACTGGCGGAATTACCCTGGTGGTCCCGGCTCCGACAGAGGAAGAAAACGGAGAAGGCTCATCTGAGCCTGTGACCAAAATGATTCTGGAGATCATCGCTTCCGATGCCTATACGAAAAATGACGAGACCGGCGAAATCACGGCCAATGCCAATTCCGCCGGCGGAGTTGAAACGGAAGGGGCCTGGAATTTTGACGGGGTCGACCTTCTGCTGGCCGGAATCTACCTCTCCCTGAAGGATAAAGTTACGGTAAAAAATGCTGATAATGTCACCTATTACGGAACCTCTTTGGATGATGATATTACTCTGGAACTCGACCAGGTTAAAGACAATGTCACCATAGATACTGGAGGCGGCGACGATGTTTTGGACCTTTCGGTGAAACAGAGCCCCACAGTCAGCATTACTCTTGACAAGGAAAGTGGGTTCGATGCAGACGGTAATCTTACCGATGATGGAAAAGCCATTATCAGTAATCTGATCAATAATGG
Organism: Syntrophomonas sp. UBA1368; assembly: GCA_002305965.1. Classification (GTDB taxonomy): domain Bacteria; phylum Bacillota; class Syntrophomonadia; order Syntrophomonadales; family Syntrophomonadaceae; genus UBA1368. The sequence goes on along the minus strand of DBRM01000086.1, from coordinate 264 downwards.
TGTGTCTGAAGCAGGGGGGAAATCCCGCTTAAAAGCCGTGATCAAAGGCGGGAAAGGTGATGATAAGATCACCATAACTTTGATCAACAGCACCGATATCAGTACCACGGAAGTCGGCGAGGCACCTAATACTACTGTTTCCGGCATCAAAGCAGACCTTGATCTTTCAGCTGTGGATCTGACTGTGGAAGGCGAAGCCGGGGCCGACACCATCACCGTAGACGGGGGAATGGAGCTGGGACTGGCTACCGTGATCCTGCAGCC
>DBRM01000066.1 GCA_002305965.1 Syntrophomonas sp. UBA1368 | reverse complement strand
CGAAGAACCAGTAGTCGAAGAACCAGTTGTTGAAGAACCAGTAGTAGAGGAGCCAGTAGCTGAAACAGCTGTAGCTCCTTTAGCAGGAGATATCAACAAAAATGCTGTTGCGGATACTCCATTAACGATTACCTGGGGAGACGCTACCAAAGTTACTGATGTACTTGCTGCAGCTCCGGCATTCGGACTGAATTTTGATCCTGTTGAGGGAACAGATTATGTAGTAACCGACAATGGCGATGGAACAGCTACCTTTATGATCAAAAAGGAACTTGCCAACCTGCTCCCAGTGCCTATTACAGTAGTACCAGATGGAGCCCAATTGGTAATTACTATCAAATTTGATAACGGTAAAGAAGCGCAATTCACTTATACCGTCGTAAGCTAAACAACCATCGTTTAAAAAGGTGACCGGGCTAACCGGTCACCTTTTTTATTTTCAGACTAGATGTAATATGATAGGAATATAATATAGAAAAATGCAGGCAGGGAGAAATCATGCACAGTTACACCGGCAATATGCATCTGCATTCCCAGTATTCGGATGGCTTTGATTCTGTACAGCAGATTGCCTGCATGGCAGAACAAGCAGGTCTTGACTTCATTATTATGACCGATCATTTTAATTTAAAAGCTCTGGCAGATGAGGGTTATTATGGAAGCTTGCTGCTCCTTGCCGGAATGGAGATAAACGATGAGGAAAACCACTATCTGGCTCTGGATATAAAAGAAGTGATCAGTAACGGTGAAGCCCAAACTGTTATTGAGGAAGTGAATAAGCAGCAGGGGATAGGGATCATAGCTCATCCGGATGAGAAAGGATCTCCCTTATATCAAAATTACCGGACTTTCAAGTGGAATGACTGGTCAGTAACCGGTTTCCAGGGAATCGAAGTATGGAATTATTTGTCCCAGTTCAAAGATGAAGTCACTGGAGTGCTGAGAGGGATATACCTGCTTTGTTTTCCCCAGGCAGCCTTAAAGGGACCATATAAAGAAACCATCACCAGACTGGATCAATATCAGCAAAAGCAAAAGATTTTTGCTTTTGGAGGTTCTGATGCCCATGGCATTAAGGTAAAAGCAGGACCTGTGCTGGTTCTGACTATCTCAGCCTATGATTTTTGTTTTCGGTGTATCAATACACATATTATTACAGACAAAAAGATGACCAGGGTTCCGGAAACAGACAAGGAAATTATTTATGAGGCGTTGCGTAAGGGGAGATTCTGGATCAGCTTTGACTATTATAAAAGCAGCCGGGGGTTTGATTTTACCATTCGCAGTCCGGAACAGAAATGGTTCATGGGAGATGATGTCCCTTGGCAGCCAGGTCTGTATGCAGATATCAAAACACCCTATAAGGCACAGGTCAAATTAATGAAAGATGGTCAACTCTATGGTGAGAATTATGGCAGCAAACATCGTTTTCCTGTTAATAAAAAAGGAGTTTATAGAGTCGAAGCGTTACATAAGCATTTTTTTGGCAGCCAATGGTGGATCTTTTCAAATCCTATATGGGTGACATAGTAAATCGAGGAATGAATAAATATGACTTTTCCTAAAATGGTCCTGTTTAATATAGGACCATTTTCTCATTTTTAAAAAAGCAAATTCTGCACAGATTCGCTATACTTGGCGTTAATTCTTAGTTTTATATGAATTATAGAGAAATTTAGCGAAGAATTTTTGAAAATATCTAATTGCAAAAGAAGGAAAAATACTTTACCTGATAGAATTAAGTGGTGTAAAGTGGAGTAAAGTGGAACGATATCCCAGAATTAAACTAAAAGGGGTAAACAAAATGTTCCTTGGTGAATACCAACATTCCCTGGATAGCAAAGGAAGAATAACGATACCGGCTAAGCTCCGTGAGCAGCTGGGTGATAGATTTGTGGTAACCAAAGGCTTGGAAAACTGCATTTTTCTTTACCCTCTAAGAGAATGGCAAACCATTGAAAATAAATTGCGTACCTTGCCATTTACAAGGGCAGATGTTCGTTCTTTTGCCCGCTTTTTTTTCTCCGGAGCTTCAGAGCTGGAAGTTGATAAACAAGGGAGAACGGTATTACCGTCCAATTTACGTGAATATGCATCGATTGAAAAAGATCTGATGATTATTGGAGTAGGTTCCCGGGCTGAGATTTGGGCAGTAGAAAATTGGGAAAAATATATTGAAGGTGCCGAAGCATCATATGAAGATATTGCTGCCAGTTTGGTCGATTTAGGCATATAGGAGATACGATGCACGATCCCGTTTTACTGTCAGAGTCAATTTCATTTCTGCTAACTGATCCGGGCGGGATTTATGTAGATTGTACCCTCGGTGGCGGCGGCCATCTGAACTGCCTGATGGAAGAGCTAAATAATGAGGCTCGAGTTATTGCCATAGATAAAGATGAAACGGTAATGAACCAGACTCGAAGCCGATTCATAAATAAGCCAAACATCACGTTTGTTTACGACGATTTTAAAAATTTGAGTCATATCTTAAGTCAGAATAATGTTGCTGCAGTTGACGGCATCCTTATCGATTTGGGCGTATCTTCATTTCAATTGGATGAGAGTTCCAGGGGATTTTCTTATCATAACGAAGCCACACTTGATATGAGAATGGATCTTAATCAGGAACTGGATGCCAAATATATTGTGAATCATTATTCTGAGCAACAATTAAGCCAGTTGATATTTACTTATGGCGAGGAAAGATTTGCCCGTACGATTGCCCGTAATATCGCCGCATATAGAGCGATAAAGGAAATTGAAACGACCCTTGAACTGGCAGAAATCATCAAAAGTTCTATTCCGGCCAGATATAAAAGAGATAAACATCCGGCCCGCAAAACCTTTCAGGCCTTAAGGATCGTCGTAAACGGCGAGATGGACTCTTTAAATCAGGTCTTGCCCCAAACTATTGAAGGTTTGAAAAGTGGCGGCCGTCTTTGTATCATTACGTTTCATTCCCTGGAAGACAGGATCGTGAAACAGTTTTATCAACAAAGGGCATTGGAATGTATATGTCCGCCGGGTATGCCGGTATGTACCTGTAATCATCAGGCTGAATTAAAGATTATAACCAGGAAACCGGTAATCCCCAAAGATGAGGAGATAAATAACAACCCACGAGCGAGAAGTGCCAAACTGCGGGTTGCTGAAAGAAGATAGTTCTAAAACAAAGGGAGGTTGAATACTATGATACAGGCGGGATATGATTATGCGACCTGGGAAGATCAGTATGTTCCGGAACCAACTCGTCAAGATAGAAGTGTAAAAAGAAAAAAAGTCATAAATAAGCATGCCAAAAGAAATGTGATGGTAAAGCTTTTCATCATTATATTTGCTTATGCACTGTTGCTAGTATATCTATGTATTAAAAGTGCTACATTGGGATATGAAATTGTAAGTCTGGAAAACGAGATCAACCGAATGACTACAGAAAACCATCGCATGGAATATGCGATTGCGCAAAACACATCACTGGCTCTTATCGAGCAAAAAGCGATCAATGAGTTAGGCATGATCATTCCTGGCACTGAAATGGGTTATGCAGTGGCAGCTATTACTGAACCGGTCAACCCTGTATTAACGGTGGAAACAGCCGATAATACTGTGGCAGAAGATAAGCCTTTGGCAAAATTATATGCCAGTATCATGTCGCTTACAGGCAAGAATAACTTATAAAGAGGTGGAAAATAGTGCAAACCACCCGTTTGCTCATAAGAAAGCGTATAGCAACGCTTTTTTTCTTATTTATCATCGGCTTTTTTGTGCTCAGTGGAAGATTAGTATGGGTTCAATTTGTGAAGGGTGCTGAGTTAACGGAAAAAGCGATTCAAAATCGAATGCGGGATATTCCTGTGGAATCCAAAAGGGGCATTATTTATGACAGGAACGGCAATGAATTAGCGATTTCCATCAGTGCAGATTCGATCTATGTTATTCCGGCTGAGGTGAAAAGATCAGGCAAGGCGAAGGAAATTGCAGCTAAGCTAGCCAATATACTGGAAGCAGATGAAGAGGATATCTACAAAAGAATAACCAGGAACAGCTCTTTTGAATGGATAAAAAGACAGGTTGAGCCGGAAAAGTCGCAGAAAATAAGAGAGCTTGATTTGCCGGGAGTAGGCATGACAGAAGAAAGCCGGCGGTATTATCCCAAAGGGACACTGGCCAGTCATATTTTAGGTATTTCAGGAATTGATAATACCGGACTTGAAGGAATCGATCAGTATTATAACGATTTGGTGGGAGGAACAAAAGGCAGGATAATTATTGAACATGATGCCGCCAATCGGCCGATTCCTGAAGCTACCCACAAATATATCGCGCCTGTTGACGGAGCAAATCTGATCCTGACCATTGATGAAACCATCCAATATATAGCTGAACGTGAATTGGATAAAATGTTTAAGGAACGCAATGCCAAATCTGCAGCAGCTATCGTAATGGACCCTGCTACCGGAGAAATTCTGGCTATGGCTTCCCGGCCAACCTTTGATCCCAATCATTATAATGATTACCCCGCCAGCAATCGACGTAATTTTGCCATAAATGATGTGTATGAACCCGGATCGACGATGAAAATCACTACTGCTTCCATGGCTTTGGAGGAAAAAGTGATAACCCCGGAATCCCATCTTTTTTGTCCTGGTCAGGTCAAGGTAGGTAAAGAAAGTATCGGTTGTTCAGGTGACAAGGCCCATGGTGACCAGACTTTCACCAAAGTGGTTGAGAATTCATGTAATGTCGGCTTTGTGAAGGTAGGTCTTGAAGTAGGGGTGGATACCTATTTTAAATATATAAATTCCTTTGGTTTTGGCCAAAAGACGGGCATTGATTTGCCGGGAGAAGCTACAGGAATACTGGTAAATCAAAAAAATGCCAAACAAATTGATTTAGCTACTATGTCCATGGGGCAAGCTAATGCTGTAACGCCCATTCAATTAGTTACAGCAGTATCAGTGATCGCAAATGGCGGGAATCTGGTCAAGCCACATATGGTGAAACAGGTTATTGACAATGAAGGCATAGTGATCAAAAAAAACGAGCCCCAAATTGTCAGAAGGGTGATTTCAGAAGAAACCGCTAAAACATTAGCCGGTATACTGGAAGGCGTAGTTTCCAATGGTACAGGAAAGAACGCTTATATAGAAGGATATAAAGTTGCGGGCAAAACCGGTACAGCACAAAAAGTTGCTCCCACCGGCGGTTATATGGCTAGTGAATATGTAGCATCCTTTTTAGGCTTTGCACCTGCAGATAATCCAAAACTGGCCTGTATCGTTGTAGTAGATGCACCTCAGGGGTATCCTTATTATGGAGGCTGGGTGGCAGCACCGCCTTTCCGGGAAATTTTGAAAGACTCACTGCGATATCTGGAAGTACCGGCGCACGAGTTGAAAGATCAAACCAAAGACTCCATTGAACAAGTATTGGTTCCGGATGTTGTTAATCTGCCGCTGGCGGAAGCAATTTCCACCATAAACAACCGGGGACTCAATGTCAAAGTAAGCGGTACCGGCAACATTGTGTGGCAGCAAACGCCGAAACCACAGACGAAAATCAACCGGGGATCACAGGTGATTATATCTTTATCACCCTTTGCTGCCGGGGAGCAGAACAGCGAAGTTACAGTTCCGGATCTACAGGGAAAATCAATGAAAGAAGTAGCTAAAATCCTTTCCGATCTGGGGCTGCATCTGCTGCCTGAAGGCTATGGTTTGGCATATGAACAAACGCCGGAAGCCGGCAAAGTTATAACCAGCGGCTCAAGTATTAAAGTGAAATTTCAGCCTGTTGGTGAATAAGCAGAAGCCATAAATAACATTAGCCGGTAAAAGGAGGGGTAACTTTGACTCTACATGATTTGCTGCAAGGTATTGAGCCGGTTCGGATTACAGGAGATATCAGCCTTGAGATCACTGGCATTCATTATGATTCGAGAAAAATTGAACCAGGCTTCCTGTTTGTCTGTATCAGTGGGTTAAAAACAGATGGGCATCTGTATATAAAAGAAGCGGTAAAAAATGGCGCGGCAGCAGTTATTACTGAAAAAGAAGTACCTATTATAGAAGGCATCGCTTTTGTTCAGGTATCTGACAGCAGGCAGGCAATGCCGGTTATCGCAGCCAATTTTTTTAAACATCCTTCAAAAGAATTACGGGTCATAGGAGTGACCGGTACCAATGGCAAGACCACTGTAACGCATCTGATCAAAGCGATATTGGAAGCCAGGGGAGAAAAAACAGCTATCATCGGAACCTTATATGCCAAAGTCGGGGATCAGCAAAAAGAGTTCGGGCATACGACCCCGGAATCTCTGGAAATTCAGGAATTTATCCGCCTGAGTCTTGATGAAGGAAGCCGATACGTTGTGATGGAAGTATCTTCCCATGCCCTTGAACTTCACAGAGTAGACAGTGTTGATTTTGATGCAGCTGTTTTTACCAACCTGACTCAGGATCATCTTGATTATCATCTTGATATGGAAAGCTATAAAAATGCCAAATTAAAATTGTTTACCCGGATGAAAGGGTACGAAAAAAAATTCAGTATCATCAATGCTGATGACAAATGGGCAGAGTTTTTTATCGCAGAAGCCGGAGAAAACTGTATAACCTATGGGATTCATAATTCTGCAGATGTGCAGGCTTACAATATAAAAACAAGTTTAAAGGGCAGTAGTTTTACGGTAAAATATCGGGGGAGTTCTTGGCAGGTAAAGATAAAACTGATGGGGATGTTCAGTATATATAATGCCTTGTCAGCCATTGCCTTTGCCTTGAGGGAACAAATACCGCCCGATATCATTGTAAATGCCCTGGGAAAAGTCTCGGGGGTACCGGGAAGATTTGAAACCATTGATTGCGGACAGAATTTTACCGTGGTAGTTGATTATGCTCATACCCCGGACGGACTGGAAAACATTTTGACAACAGGCAAAGAAATTGTTGAAAATCGTTTGATCACTGTATTTGGCTGCGGCGGCGACCGCGACCGGACTAAAAGACCATTAATGGGAGAAATAGCTGCCAGGTTAAGCGATTTTTGTGTCGTGACCTCAGATAACCCTCGCAGTGAGGAGCCGGAAGCTATTATTGCTGAAATTGTACAAGGGCTTGAAAAAGTTGATACATGCCGTTACGCAATCATACCTGACCGCAGAGAAGCGTTACGGCATGCCATTTTTTTAGCCAGAAAAGGAGACCTGGTGATAATCGCAGGGAAAGGTCACGAAACTTATCAGTTAGTCAAAGGCAAAGTATTGGATTTCGATGATCGTAAAATCGCCGCTCAGTTTATAAAGGAGAAAATAGGGACTGATGAAGCTTGACATAGGGTTTTTGTGCAAAGCAGTACAGGGAAGTATTATCAATGGAGACCCAAACATTTCCTTTTCAGGTGTTTCGACTGATTCGCGCTCGGTTCTTCCCGGACAGGTATTCTTTGCACTGGAAGGTAAAAAACATGACGGACATCAGTATGTCAACCAGGCTTTCAGCCGTGGGGCTGCTGCCGCGGTAGTCAGTAAAGTTGGAAATAAATATAAAGAACAGCCGCTGATTCTGGTCAGCGATACGATACATGCCCTGCAGCAACTGGCGAAGGATTATCGTAGTTTATTCAATATACCTCTGGCAGCAGTCACAGGCAGTGTCGGAAAAACCACCACCAAAGAGATTTTGGCCCAATGCCTGGAAAGTACATATGTAACCTTGAAAACCCAGGGAAGTTTCAACAATGAAATCGGTCTTCCCTTAACTTTATTAAACCTTAAAGAATATCATCAAATAGGGGTGGTAGAATTAGGCATGCGGGGACTGGGCGAGATCAGGACCCTGGCAGAGGTCGCACAGCCGACAGTCGCCATCATTACCAACGTGGAACCGGTGCATTTGGAAACCATGGGCAGCCTGGAAAAGATTGCCCAGGCTAAATGTGAAGTACTTTCCGTTTTATCCGGCGGGAGCTTTGCAGTCATCAATGGAGACAACACTTTGCTGCTTGCGGAAGCAGATAAATATGATTGCGTAAAATATACCTTTGGTTATAATGAATCCTGTGACTTTCATATTGAAAAAGTTACAGTCCGTCAGGAAATGATGGAAATTAGAGCTGATTTCAGGGGGCAGGAAGAATTATTGAATTTCCCGCTTCCGGCTGCATCCTTGGCCCTTGATGTGGTTGCCGCCGCGTCGGTATGCTATTTGTTGGGACTGAATATGGCAAAGGTAAAACAAGCGCTGCTGGATTATAAACCCAGCGGCAACCGGTTGAATATCAGCACTTCCAAAACCGGAAGAGTGCTAATCAATGACACTTATAATGCCAATCCGCTGTCTATGAGTGCCGCATTGGAAGTTGGACTGAAATTGCGGAAGCAGGGGCAATTTATAGCTGTATTGGGTGATATGTTTGAACTGGGCAGCTATGAAAAAGAGGGACATATTTTAGTCGGTAAAAAAGCGGCGGAAATTGGCGTGGATCTGTTGATAACCATTGGCGAAAGAGCACGGCAGATTGGTGAGGGCGCAAAATCAGCCGGGATGGCAGCCGACAAAGTAAAATGTTTTCCTGATAAAACGGCGGCACTTGATTGTATTAAACAATCAGCAAAGCCGGGGGATACAATTTTGTTTAAAGCCTCAAGGGGAATGGAACTTGAAAAAGTTATCGATGAGCTTGATTTTTAACAATTATCTTTAGGGGGCATCTTTGATGCAGGAATATACTATAGCGATTATATTTGCCTTTTTATTAGCCGTCATCATGTGCATTCTCCCCGCACCTATCATGATACCTTATCTGACCCGACTTAAAATAGGTCAGAACATACGGGATGACGGACCGCAAAGGCATCTGCTCAAGGCTGGTACACCTACCATGGGAGGTGTCTTGATTATTACTGCGGTTATGATCGCTACTTTTATTATGGCAGGCAGAAGTGAAGAGGCATTGACAGCGGTACTTTTAATGCTGGCGTTCGGCGGTATCGGGTTTTGGGATGATTATATCAAGGTGGTTTTAAAACGTTCCTTAGGTCTGAGAGCCCGGGAAAAAATAGGGTTGCAGCTTGTAGCTGGCTTGTTATTAAGCTTTTTGCTGCTTTATTATTTTGATCGGGGAACAACTGTCTTAATTCCTTTTACCGGACAGGAACTGGATTTGGGCATGATGTATATCCCCTTCATTATTATTGTACTGATCGCCACAGCTAACAGTGTTAATTTAACAGACGGTCTGGACGGGTTAGCGTCAGGAGTTACCATATTTGCAGCGGTTGCTTTTGGTTTTATTGCTTATACAACCGCACATTATTCTCTGGCAGTTTTTTGCGCCGCACTGGCTGGTGCTTGTGCTGGTTTTTTAGTATTCAATCGTTATCCGGCCCGTGTTTTTATGGGGGATACCGGCTCTATGGCTTTGGGAGGCGCGCTGGTTGCAGTTGCTGCACTGACCGGAACAGAAATATATTTACTCATTATAGGGGGAATATTTGTAATAGAGGCATTAAGTGACATAATCCAGGTAATATCTTTTAAAGCGACCCGCAAGAGAGTTTTTCTTATGGCACCGATACATCATCATTTTGAATTAAAGGGCTGGCCAGAGACAAAAGTCGTGAAATGCTTTTGGCTTATGGCTTTGATATTTATGATCACAGGAATGCTGATATTTTATTTTACGGGATTGGAAGTGCAATGATTTGGATTTTACAGCGAAAAAAGTGCTGGTTGTGGGCGCAGGCATAAGTGGCAGAGCAGCTATTAAAGTACTATTATCCCGAGGGGCAGATATCACCGTGTGTGATAAAAAGGATCGCAATGAAATTGTTCGGATTCTGCACACGGAGCTGGCTGATAAAGTTACAGTTTGTTCATCCTGGTCAGATTTGGATGTCAATGCTTTTGACCTGCTTATTGTAAGCCCCGGAATAAAACCTGACACTGAACCGATTTCTACTGCTTTGGCTGCTGAAATACCGGTTATTAGTGAAGTGGAATTGGCTTATCTTATCAAAAAAGCATCCACTGAAATTTATGCAGTAACAGGTACCAATGGTAAAACCACTACCACCACCCTGCTGCAGGAAATATTAGCTGCTGCAGGAAAAAAGTCGGCGGCATGCGGAAATATCGGACTGGCATTAACCACAGTCATTGACGGGACGGATATAGATATAGCCGTGGCGGAAATTTCCAGTTTTCAGCTGGAAACCATAAAAACTTTCCGGCCTCATATCTGTGGTTTGCTCAATATAACTCCTGACCATATTGACCGGCATAAGAGCATGGAAAATTATATTAAAGCCAAGAGCAGGATCTTTGAAAACCAGCAGCCGGATGATTATGTGATCTTTAATTATGAAGATCCGGTTTTGCTGAAAATCAGCGAGCAGTGTATAGCAAAAAAAATATTTTTTTCCACTGAAAGAGAATTGCCATCAGGAGTTTTTATAAAGGAAAACAAAATTATAGTTAAATTAAATGAACAGGGAAAAGTTGTTTGCGGACTTGAGGAAATTAAGCTGCGCGGCAAACACAATCAGGAAAATGTTTTATGTGCGGCAGCTATGGCAGCAGCTGCAGGAATTGAACCCAGACATATTGCAGCAGCTCTGAAAATCTTTAAAGGCGTTCGCCATCGTCTGGAAGAGGTCGGGGTTGCTGATGGAGTATTATACATAAATGATTCAAAAGGAACCAATCCGGAATCATCCATTAAAGCCATTGAGAGCTTTAATGAACCGTTGATTTTGATTGCCGGCGGCCGCAACAAAGGTTCCCGCTTCGATACATTCGCTCAAGCGATTAAGAAAAAGGTCAAAGGCTTAATTTTATTAGGCGAAGCCAAAGAGGAAATAAAGAGTGCAGTCATGACAACCGGGTTTACGAATATATATGAGGTAGAAGATTTACGTGCAGCCATTAAAAAAGCTCATCAGCTGGCCAGGGAAGGGGAAGTAGTATTGCTTTCGCCGGCATGTGCCAGTTGGGATATGTTTGACAACTACGAGCAGCGAGGCGACTTGTTCTGTAAGGAAGTGCACTCACTGGGAGAAAGTAAAGAACAATAGGATTTTATTGTGAGGAGGATTCATAAGCATGCGGCTGAAAAAAGGACCTCCGGATTTCATTTTGTTTGTTACCACACTGGCATTGCTTGGAATTGGATTGGTCATGGTATTTAGTTCCAGTGCAGTGACAACCAGTGTAAATTTTAATGATGCCTATTACTATTTAAAAAAGCAGCTGATCTGGGCGGTGCTCGGTTTGATCGGCATGTTTGTGGTGATGAGGATCAATTATTCCCGTCTGAAAGATCTGGCTAATCCTCTGTTGGTAATAGGTTTGGTTTGCCTGGTTCTGGTAATTACCCCGCTGGGAACTGAAGTTAAGGGATCAAGCCGTTTCCTGGGAGTTGCTCCTTTTGTTTTTACCCCCTCTGAATTAATGAAACTGGCTATGGTTGTGTTCATGGCAAAAAGTTTATCCCTTAATCTTGATAAAATCAGAGATTTCAAAACAGGATTGGCTCCCTATCTGGGTTTGCTGGCTTTGGTCTCCTTGTTGATCTTGAAGCAGCCCGATCTGGGAACCACGGTGGCAATTGCCGGTACCTTTATCTTGATGATCACCATGGCGGGTGCCAATATGGCTCATTTAGGAGTCATAGCTGCAGCAGGACTGGCAGCCATTGGCGCCGCTATTGTTGTTGCTCCGTACCGGATGGAGAGATGGTATGCATTTTGGGATCCCTGGAAATACGCCAGTGATGAAGGCTTTCAGACCATCCAGTCTCTATATGCCTTGGGCTCAGGAGGCTTGTTCGGAATGGGACTGGGCAGGAGCCGGCAGAAGTTTTTCTATTTACCTGAGCAATATACTGATTTTGTTTATGCTATTCTGGGAGAAGAACTGGGTTTTATTGGCGCTTTTGTGGTTTTGGTTCTGTTTTTATTATTCTGCTGGCGGGGGTTCAGAATTGCCCTCAATGCACCAGATATATTCGGGAGTTTGCTGGCAGCAGGGATAACAGTGATGGTTGTTTTACAGGCGGCAATAAATATTGGGGTCGTATCGGGACTGCTTCCGGTAACCGGAATCACTTTGCCATTTATAAGTTATGGCGGTACGTCGCTTTTATTTACTCTGGCAGGGGTTGGGTTGCTTTTAAACGTGTCCCGTTACAGCAACATTCAATAGGAGGATGAAATGAAAGTAATAATTAGCGGTGGAGGAACCGGAGGGCATATTTATCCTGCCCTGGCAATAGCCGCTGAATTGCAGGCCATAAGGCCTGAAGTTAAAATTTTATACGTCGGAACGGAAAAAGGACTGGAAAGCACCATCGTACCAAAAGTCGGTTTGGAGTTTAAGACCATAGATATAAGCGGATTAGACAGAAGCTCGATGTTAAAAGCAACCAAAACCATTGCCAGATTCCCGGTGAGCTTCTATCAGGCCTGGGATATATTGCGTGCATTCGGTCCGGATATTGTTATCGGCACCGGTGGGTATGTTTCCTTTCCGGTGGTATATATAGCTGCTGTTTTAGGATGCAAAACCATCATACACGAACAAAATGCAGTGCCGGGATTGGCGAATCGGCATCTGGCCAAAAAAGTGGACCATACTATGCTGACATTTGCGGAAGCAGAAAAGCATTTACAGGCAAGATCACTGACCGTAACGGGACTGCCGGTGCGTAAAGAGATCGGTCAGGTAGACAAAGATACAGCCCGGAAAATGCTGCAGCTAAAAAGCGATCAATTCACCCTTGTCGTTTTCGGCGGCAGCCGTGGTGCAGCCAGTATAAATAAGGCCATGTCGGAGATGCTGTTTCGTATTAGCGGCATGCAGATGCAGGTCATCTGGATCACAGGTGAAGCCAACTATCAGGAGATCATAACACAAATCAGCGATGCTTCAGGAAATCCTCCCGAAAATGTTTCTATTCGTCCTTATATGTATGACATTGAAATTGCTCTGGCCGCTGCGGATCTGGCCGTATGCCGGGCAGGTGCCAGTACCATCAGCGAATTGGCTATTTTGGGATTGCCGGCGATTTTTATCCCCTATCCTTATGCAGCAGAGAATCATCAGGAAAAAAACGCCAGGGTCCTGGTGGAAAAAAATGCAGCCGATATGATTATTGATGAGTTTTTGGATGGAGATACTCTTTTTAAACGGATTGAAAGAATTCGCCAGGATAAAACTATACTAAAGACGATGGGGCAAAATATGCTAAATGAGGCCAAACCTGATGCACTTAAGAAGATTATGCAGGTCATTCTATCTTAGGCTTCATACGGCTAGAAAAGGGACGAGCTAATTACGGTGTAACCACTTTTATTAATTATTCATACTATAGACTGAACACACCTGAATAGGGGAGTTGAAAAAGATGACCGCCGATTCGAAAAAATGGATTCATATGGTTGGAATAGCTGGCGCAGGAATGAGCGGCATTGCTAAAATTTTACTGGAACAAGGGATGAAGGTCAGTGGATCGGATCTGCAGTTTTCCGAAACAGTAGAAGGTTTGCAGCAGGCAGGTATTATCACCTACCAGGGACATTCTGCTGCCAACATGGAGGCAGGAATCGACCTGGTGGTTTATTCGTCAGCGGTTCCCTGGTCAAATGAAGAAATACAATGGGCAGTAAAAAACCGGATCCCAGTGCTGAAAAGAGGCGAAATGCTGGCCAGGATCGTAAATGATAAAAATACCATTGCAGTGGCAGGTGCTCATGGCAAGACCACCACTTCGGCTATGGTCTATACAGTGCTGGAGGAATGCGGAGTTGACCCTTCCTTTATAGTGGGGGGTGAGTTACAGGGGACCAGCATGAATGCCCGCCTGGGAAAAGGAGAATTTTTTGTGGTTGAAGCAGATGAGAGTGATGCATCTTTTCTGGAATTAAAGCCTCATATTGCTATCATAACCAATATTGAAGATGATCATCTCGATTATTACAAATCAGTTGAAAAATTAAATGATGCCTTCCGGCAATTCGTGAATCAGGTAAACCATGAAGGCTTTGCTTTGCTGTTTGGCGGAGATGCAAATAATCTTCACATTAAACAGAATGCAGCAGGCAGGGTCATTATTTATGGTGAAAATGAAGACTGCGATTATCAATTGAAAAATTGGCGCAGTACCGGCAGCGGCTCACAATTTGATGTATACCAGCAGGGACGTATGATCGGCCAGGCAGAAATTTCTGTTCCCGGTAAGCACAACGCGTTTAATGCTTTGGCAGCAATTGCTGTTGCATGGGAAAACCAACTTCCATGGGAGAAAATATCGGCAGGTATCAGAAAGTATTGTGGGGCGAAAAGAAGATTTCAAATCATGGGACATACCGACAAGCTAACCATTGTCGATGATTATGCCCATCATCCCACAGAAATCATGGCAACCATAGAAGCAGCAAGGCATTATCACCCCTCAGGGCGAATTGTAGTTGTTTTTCAGCCCCATCGTTATACAAGGACAAAATTATTGGGCCGGCAACTGGGAGAAGCTTTTGAACAGGCTGATGAAGTGATCATTGCCGGGATCTATTCTGCGGGGGAAAAACCCCTGGAGGGGATAACAGGAGAAATCGTTTTCAATGCAGCCCGGAATAAAGGGTATCATGCTCACTATATTCCTGCATTAACTGATATAGAATCCTATCTTTTAAGTAACATACAGGCTGACGATTTGATCATTACGATGGGAGCCGGCGACATATGGAAGCTGGGTCATGAATTACTCAGTAAAATGAATCACTAAAGATTCTATTTTTGGTGGGGGTGTTTACTTGCAGAACCTGCTGATCAGAGGCGGTAATTCACTCAAAGGACAGGTGAGAATAAGCGGTTCTAAAAATGCGATCTTGCCAATCATGGCAGCAAGTATCTTGTCCCATGGTGAGATCATATTAAATGGTGTACCTGATCTGGAAGATATAAAGGTAATGTCTGAGGTGCTGGAGATCTTAGGAGCCACTATACAGAGGCGAAAAGATGTATTGATCATTAACTGTGCCAACATTGATTCCTTCGAAGTGCCTGAACATATTTCGCGAAAAATGAGGGCTTCAAACCTGGTTATGGGGGCTTTATTGTCAAGATTTGGCCGGGCGAAGGTAGCCTATCCCGGTGGCTGTGCCATTGGATCCCGGCCGATGGATCTGCATCTGAAAGGATTTAACAGTCTCGGTTATGAAATAACCGATGAATATGGCTACATGAGCGGCATAAACAGAAATGCAGCCGGTAAAGAAATAATGTTGGATTTTCCCAGTGTGGGGGCAACAGAAAACATTATCATGGCTGCTGCCCTGATCCCTGGTACTACAATTATCCGTAATGCAGCCAGAGAACCGGAAATCATAGACCTGCAAAACTTTCTTAACCGCATGGGGGCAAAAATCAGAGGAGCGGGGTTGGATTGTATTCGGGTGGAGGGAGTGACCCGCCTGGGTGGAGTCGAACATACTGTGATACCTGACCGTATTGAAGCAGGAACATTTATGACAGCCGCCGCCATTACCCGTGGAGATATATATCTGGATAATGTGATCCATGAACACATACAACCGACAATTGCGAAACTGAGAGAGACTGGAGCGGAAATCATGCTGAACAGTTCGGGGATCCGGATCATCGGCAGCAAAAAAATACGCTCAACCGACATTAAAACCATGCCATATCCCGGGTTTCCCACCGATATGCAACCACAATTCATGGCTTTGCTGTCCGTCGCCAAAGGAACCAGTATTATGGTGGAAACGATCTTTGAAAACCGTTTTATGCATGTTCCGGAACTGCGGCGAATGGGAGCGGATATTAAAATTGAGGGACGGGTTGCCATTATCAAAGGAAAAAATCATCTGGAAGGTGCTGCTGTCGAAGCAACTGATCTGCGGGCAGGAGCAGCCTTGATTCTGGCCGGGTTGTATGCTGAAGGTGAAACACGCTTAAGCCATTTGGAACATATAGAACGTGGTTATGATAACATACATTTGAAACTGCAAAGTTTAGGTGCCGATATTCAAACCAAGCTTGATTAACAGCAGATTTTCCCTCCTTTCTCCAGCTTGAAATTTAATGATTTTAAAAAAGATATTTGCTATAATTGTCACAGTATTCTTGCGACAGGAGAAGTTTTTTATGAAAAAAAACTTTTTCGGTAAGTTATTCCGCAATGCACTCGTATTATCAATAGTGTTGCTATGTATATATTTTTTTATGAATAGCACTTTTTTTAATATAGAAAAAGTTTATTTTACGGGCTTAAATCAAATATCTGCTGCAGAAATGGAAGACTTATCAAAAATTAAGACCGGAAGCAATATATTTAAAATAAATTCCCGTTTATACAGCAAAGATTTTGTTGCTCATCCAATGGTCAAACAAGTTGAAATCGTAAAGCATTTTCCGCGCCAAATCGAAGTTCAGATAACTGAAAGAGTAACCTGGGCAGTCATTCCTTACCAGGAAAAATTCCTTTTCATTGATGAAGAGGGGGTTTGTATTGACCAGGCTGTTAAACTGTCCCGGCTTGATTATCCGCTCATTACTTTAGATGACTTGCCAGAGCGTATTTTTTTGGGACAAGCTTTAAATGCCGAGGGAATTGATATGATCAAACAGGTATGGGATCAAATGTCAGCTTCTGCCCGCCAGAATATATCAGATTTTCATTATAACAATCAGCAGCAGGAAGTTATAATGTATACCAACCGGGGGACGGAAGTTAAGTTTGGCAATCTTGAAAGAAGCGAAGAAAAAGCTGCTTTTTTGACGCAGCTGATAAAAATAGAAGACGACCTGCAAAAAGAAGGTCAGGAAGTGCTGCAGTATGTTGACCTAAGGTTTGCCGGCCAGCCAGTTTTAAAAATGAATGATTAAATTCGGGAAAGGTGATTATCGATGAGAAGCAAGGGCGCCCAATTGTCAATCGCTATCGTCTGTATTGTATTGGGCATTATGCTGGCTGTACAATTTAAGACAACAGAACGCTACGAACAGAATAACCTTAGTACTTCAAGAGTAGAAGATCTTACCCAGGAATTGAACACGGTAACGGAAGAAAGGGATACTTTAGCCCAGGAGGTAATATCATTACGGGCTAAACTTGAAAATACCCGTGAAACTGACCAGGCGATGGCAGATATGCAGGAAGAAATCCAAAAAGCGAATCTATATGCCGGCCTTGTCCCGGTAGAAGGAAAAGGCATCATACTGACCTTAAATGACAGCAGCCGGGCTTTGCAGAATGATGAAAATATAAGCTCCGGTTTAATACATGATCAGGATTTATTAATTATCGTCAATGAACTAAAGGCCTCAGGAGCAGAAGCAATCTCCGTCAATGGTGAGAGGATTGCTGCCATGTCCGAAATCAGGTGTGCAGGCACGACTATTCTAATCAATTGGAATAAAATCGCGCCGCCTTTTACCATTAAAGCCATCGGTGATCCTGCTATGTTGGAAAGTGGACTTCTGATCAAAAACGGTTATCTTGAATCCTTAAAACTTCTAGGGTTCCCGGTTAATATTCAAAAGTCGGACAAGGTACAAATACCTGCTTATAACGGTCGGGTCAAATTTACTTTTGGTTCGCCACTAAAAACAACAGAAGAGGCGGAATAAGCTATGTGGTTATTGGTGTTATTTTGTTTATTACTGGGACTTGTGATAGGTTTCCAAATGCCGGTGGTTTTTCCCTTAGTTTTCGCCAAATATATGTCAATTGCAGTTTTGGCAGCATTGGATTCAGTTTTTGGCGGCATCAGAGCTTATATGGAGGACGGTTTCGACAATACCATATTTCTGACCGGCTTTATTACCAATACACTGTTAGCTGCAGGTCTGGCCTATCTGGGAGACCGTCTGGGAGTAGAGCTTTATTTGGCTGCAGTAGTCGTTTTTGGTGTAAGGCTGTTCCAGAATTTAGCAATAATTCGTCGATATCTTTTGAAAAAGTACTAAACAAAATTGCACCTGATTAGAGGAAATAGATAGCCTGATGTGGTATTAAAAAGGAAAGCTTACATCTTAAGGAGTGTGCGATTATTAATAACAGGAACATAGTCGTAAGTCTGGATATAGGCACGAATACCATAAAGGCTGCCCTGGCGGAAGTTTTTTCCGGTCTGGAATTTAATATTTTAGGTATTACACAGGTGCCGTCAATCGGTTTACGAAAGGGCAGTATTATCGATATTGAAAGTACTGCTAAAGCCATTGATGAATGTTTAAATACCCTGGAAAAGCTTACCGGAATTGAAATACTCAGTGCTGTAGTTGGTTTTTCCGGAGTAACGATTTCCATTATTAATAACCATGCTGCTGTAGCTGTAGGGAATCCCAATTACGAGATCACCAAGGATGACAAGGAGCGAGTACTGCAATCTGCTCGTAATATAGGACTTCCACCGAATAAGGTTATCGTTCATACCATTGAAAGACAATATATAGTGGATGGCTATGACGGTGTCAAAGACCCTGTAGGGATGACGGGCAGCAAGTTGGAATGTGAAGTGGCCATAATCCTTTCTGCTCTGGCGGCTGTCCAGAATATAAGGCGCAGTGCAGCCCGCATCAATCTTGAACTGGAGAGGATCATATATAATCCGCTTTTGGCATCTGAAGCAGTGCTGCATCCCAATGAAAAGGAAATGGGAGTTGCATTGGTGGATATAGGGGCAGGGGTCACCACCGTTTCTTACTTTGAAAAGGGCACCATATTATATACCTCCGTTATTCCTGTGGGCGGCGAATACATAACCAAGGATCTGGCTATTGTTTTGCATACTTCCCTGGATGAAGCGGACCGGATAAAGACCAACAGCGGTGTGGCACGTCCTGAGATTGCGGAACATGATAAAATGATTGAGATCCATAATCTGCAGGGACACGAGTTAAAACAAGTATCACAGGAAGTCATTGCTGATGTTATTTCCGCCAGAGTCGTTGAAATCATGGAAATGGTTTATGCTGAATTGAACAATTTCGGATGCATGGACAGGTTATTTGCCGGTATTGTTCTAACCGGCGGAGGAGCCAATCTTACTGGTATCGTTGCCATGGCGGAAGATATTTTAAATATACCGGTTCGATTAGGAGTCCCTGAAAACTTAAGAGGGATTGCTGATAATTATAATAAGCCGGAGAATGCAGCAGTTTTTGGGGGGATTATTTTTGCTTCCCAAAGGGTCAGGATAGGGTACGCAGAAAATTCCCTATTGCCTGGGTTTATGAACAAAATAACAGGGTGGTTTAAAGATTTATTTAGATAAGGATGGAGGAGATTGATCTATGCCGTTAGATTTTGATGTCGATATGCAGCAATTTGCAGATATCAAGGTAATAGGTATTGGCGGTGGAGGCAATAACGCGATTAACCGCATGATCGAAGCCGGGGTGAAAGGAATTGAATTTATTGCTGTCAATACAGATGCCCAGGCCTTGTATCTATCCAAAGCAGAGAAGAAGATCCAGGCTGGAGAAAAACTGACCAAAGGCCTGGGGGCTGGCGCCGACCCTGAGATTGGCAGAAAAGCTGCTGAGGAAAACGCCGAAGAAATCAAAAAAGCTTTACAGGGTGCTGATATGGTATTTGTGACTGCAGGAATGGGGGGCGGAACCGGAACCGGCGGCGCTGCAATCATAGCCAGGATCGCCAAAGAATTGGGTGCGCTTACGGTGGGCGTTGTAACCAAACCATTCTCCTTTGAAGGACGTAAAAGAAACTCGCAGGCAGAAGCAGGTATTCAGGTTTTGCGGGATGAAGTCGACAGTTTGATCACGATTCCCAATGATCGTTTGCTGCAGGTGGTTGACAAACATACGGCTTTTAATGATGCATTTAAAATTGCGGATGATATACTGCGTCAGGGTGTGCAGGGGATATCTGATTTGATCGCTGTCCCTGGCCTTATCAATTGTGACTTTGCTGATGTACAGACAATCATGCAGAATACTGGTTCTGCATTGATGGGAATTGGCAGAGCCAGTGGTGAAAACCGGGCAGCAGAAGCAGCCCGTCTGGCAATTTCCAGTCCGCTCCTGGAGACTTCTATCGAAGGTGCCCAGGGTGTTTTGTTTAATATTACCGGAGGGTCTGACCTGACATTATTCGAGATTAACGAAGCGGCTGAGATCATACATACGGCAGCCGATGAAGAAGCAAATATTATTTTTGGTGCCAATATCGATGAAAACCTGGGCGATGAAGTCAGGGTAACGGTCATTGCAACAGGATTTAACAAATTGCCGCCCAGACAGACTCAGACTCCGGAAAAATCACGATTTAAAGGAATAGAACCGCCTCCTTTCCTGGATAAGAATGATATAGAAATACCTCCTTTCCTTAGGCGTAAATAAATTCGGACCGTTAAAAAAGAAATTTTTATATCCCAAGCCCCGCCGGGAAGGCGTACCCAGATACGCCTTCCCGGCGGGGCTTGCTCGTCCTCGAGCTTTTATTTTTTTGCTCGTCCTGTCAGCTTCTTTGACAAAAGAACCGGCCATCTGAAATGGTCGGTTTATTGTTTTTCTCCACTAAAAATAACCATGGCAGATGCCAATAAATAACAAAATATATAACAGAGTGGTGGTATAATCTGGAATACATGACGACTTTTTGCTTCGCATAATTATTGAATGATATCATTTCTGATTGGAAAACAGGGTGATGAATTGACCGCACCTAAAGTATATGCTGACCTGAGTCTGCTCATCAATTTTCTTATGGATGCAGCTATTTTATGGACTACAGCCAGGTTGACCGGGTTGAAGTTAAAATGGGCCAGGATTTCATCTGCTGCTTTGATGGGTGCCTTTTATGCGGTTGGATTTCTTTTTTATCCGGATCATATTTTGTATTCTCTGCCTCTGAAAATTTTGTTTTCCTTATTAATCATTCTGCTGGCTTTTTATCCCTTGCACTGGCGTGTTTTCAAAAAAGCATTGCTGTATTTTTATTTAATCAGTTTTATTGCCGCCGGAGCAATGACAGGGCTGCCTTACCTCATAATGGGGATGGACCAGGAGGCAAGCGGTCTTAACATAATTTGGATCTTTACAGGCATTGTTATCGCTTTGTTGTTGGGATGGCAGGGAAAAAAATACCTGTTTGCCAAGGTGGTTCCGGAACTGCTCAATTATATCGTTCACATTAAATTAAATGGAGAAGAAATTTCAGGGCAAGGTTTTTTAGATACCGGAAACATGCTGCGCGATCCCTTGACGGACAGTCCAGTATTAATTGCCGAATATAACTGGCTTAAACAGTATCTGCCGCTTGATTTGCGGAAAATCTTCGAAACCTCTTTAAATGAAGCTGAACTTTTAACTGCAGCAGCTGACAGCAGTTGGGGAGGAAGATTACGAATCATTCCCTTCAGTTCGGTAGGAAGACAAAATGGGCTATTATTGGGGTTTCGGACTGATGAAGTCAGATTGAAAATAGGCCATGAATACATATGCCGCAAAAATCTGATCATGGCAATCTATCATGAAAAGCTCAGCCTGGAGGGGAATTATCAGCTATTGATACCAGCCGAAATTGTGCAAAACGGATAGGAGGAACCTTATGAAAAAATTATGGGACTTCTTAAAAAACTGGCGCTTTTACATTGTTAAGTTCTTTTTGAGTAAAAAAACGTCGGAATATATCCATTATATCGGCTCAACAGAGGTTTTGCCTCCGCCATTGCGGGAACGGGAAGAATATGATCTGATCAGCAGACTTGCGCAGGGCGATATGGCGGTCAAAGCAACCTTAATCGAACACAATCTCAGGCTGGTGGTATATATTGCCAAGAAATTTGAAAATACAGGAATCAATATTGAAGATCTCGTTTCAATTGGAACCATCGGTTTAATTAAGGCGGTCAATACCTTTGAACCCAAAAAGAATATCAAACTGGCCACCTATGCTTCCCGCTGCATTGAAAATGAGATATTGATGTATTTAAGGCGCAATATTAAAAACCGGGTGGAAGTCTCTCTGGATGAGCCGCTGAATGTGGATTGGGATGGAAATGAACTGCTTTTGTCTGATGTTTTAGGCACCGAAGGGGATATGATATATAAAAAAATTGAGGCAGAAGTTGAGAAAAATCTTTTATGGCAGGCCATGCACAAATTAAATAACCGGGAGAAAACCATCGTTAAATTACGTTTTGGCCTGGGAGACGGTCAGGAGAAAACCCAGAAAGAAGTGGCAGATATTCTGGGTATTTCTCAATCCTATATATCGCGGCTGGAAAAACGGATCTTGAAAAGACTGCAGAGGGAGATACGAAAAATAGAATAGGCCTCAGACCGGCAAAAAATAGAAATCTCATTGTTACTTCCCAAGCCCCGCCGGGTCAACGTACCTAAGTACGCCTCCCCGTCGGGGCTTGCTCGTGCCTCGATCTTTCTTTTTTTTGCTCGCTCTGGCAGCTTCTTTCATAAGCTGATCGACCATCTGAAATGGCCGATTCAGACCGTCAAAAAAAGGAAATCCCACCGATACTTCACCAGCCACGCCGGATTAACGTACCTAAGTACGCCTCCCCGTCGGGGCTTGCTCGTGCCTCGATCTTTAATTTTTTTGCTAAAACCTTCCTTTAGGAGGTTTTTTTATTGAATGATCAGGCATCGCATAATTTTTTGCAGATAAGTAAATAATTTTAGTAATGATACCGAAGGCCCAAATTATTGGGGAAGGAGCAGCGATATTGATCAACAAAGTAGAAATATGCGGTGTAAATACCTCAAAGCTTCCGGTCTTGAAAAATGAAGAAATGCGCAAACTTTTTACCCAGTTGCAGTCAGGACAGACAGAAGCCCGGGAAACCTTAATCAAAGGAAATTTGCGTCTGGTTTTAAGTGTTATTCAAAGATTTTCAAACCGGGGCGAATTCGTTGATGATCTTTTTCAGGTAGGATGTATTGGTTTGATCAAAGCCATCGACAACTTTGATTTAAGTCAGAATGTAAGATTTTCGACTTATGCAGTGCCGATGGTAATAGGGGAAATAAGGCGCTATTTAAGAGACAATAATGCGGTCAGGGTATCGCGTTCACTGCGGGACATAGCATATAAGGCATTGCAGGTTCGGGAAAAATTGGTTTCCGACAATGCCGCTGAACCTACCGTAACACAGATTGCCGAACAGCTTGAGGTTCCCCGGGAAGAAGTTGTCTTTGCCCTTGATGCCATCCAGGAACCGGTATCCCTGTTTGAACCGATTTATAATGACGGCGGTGATCCGATACTGGTCATGGATCAAATCAGTGATGATAAAAACAGTGATGATTTGTGGCTGGAAGAGATAACCATCGGCGAAGCCATGAAAAAATTAAATGATCGGGAAAAACATATCGTATCTTTACGTTTTTTCCATGGAAAAACCCAGATGGAAGTTGCAGATGAAATCGGGATATCACAGGCTCAGGTATCCAGACTGGAAAAGGCAGCCTTGAAAACTCTGAAGAAATTTATTTGAAGAATGTTTGAGAGGATCAAAATGAAACACAATTTAACCACTGTTTTTTTACTGGCAATCATTATCGCACTATTAATCCCTGTGGTTTCTGGCATGTTTGTCAGTGACCCCGCATTTACTCCTGATAATCTGGTTATGTTGCAAATGCAGAATAATTAATATGACAACTTTATTGTTTCCGGCACATTCGAAAAAGTCTTATGTTAGAATTTACTTAAGTTCAAACAAAGGAGAAGGCGGATGAAAGCTGGAGATGATATCTTCTTGATGTGGCCGGGGAAAGAAGCGGATTTTCCAATTCCAAAGGCGGCTAAAGATAAGACAAAGGATCTTATATATCCCTGCATACTGACGGAAAGAACGCTTTTTACTCCTGAAATTACGGAAAGAAAAGTCAGCCCTGCACCAACCAATCGGTGTTTTTTGGGAGACAATCTGGAATTCATGCAGCAGTTGATAACCGAAGGTTATGAAAACGCTTTGGATTTGATCTATATTGATCCGCCCTATATGAGTTCAGCAACCTATCATGCAAAAACCGTAATAGAAAGCAAAAACAATAAACAATTCATTTCCCGCCTGGCATTTTCCGATGTTTGGAACAATGATATAAAAAATTATCTGACCCATATTTTTCCCCGTTTGCAAATGATGCATCGCCTTTTGAAAGAAAACGGCAGTATTTTTGTCCATCTTGACTGGCACATAAGTCATTATGTAAAAATACTGCTGGATGAAATCTTTTCCCCAGAGGCTTTCATCAATGAGATCGTATGGTGTTACAGTGGGGGGAGCGGCGCCGGAAGACATTTTCAGAGAAAACATGATGTGATTCTATGGTATGCAAAAGGCCCCGGGTATATTTTTCATCCGCAATACCGTCCTTATTCAGAAGGTACCAAACAAAGAGGGCTTACCAGGGTAAAAGGAGACAAATATCGCTTGCATGAGAAGGGGGCAAATTTGCAGGACTGGTGGACTGATATCAATAAAATACTAAGCCCGACTGCCAGAGAGAATTTAAAATTCCCCACACAAAAGCCAGTAGATCTGATAAAAAGAATCATTGTTTCAGCCAGTGACCCCGGCAGTCTGGTAGCAGATTTTTATGCCGGTTCAGGAACCACTGCGGCTGCCTGTACGGAACTTGATCGGCAATGGATCTGCTGTGACGCAAGCCCCCTGGCTGTAAATACTACGGTGTGCCGTCTGTCGCAAATGAAAAACCAGCCTTTTATCATGGAAACGGATAATGATTATATAACACAAAGCAGCGCTAAGGTTAAAATAGAAGCGGTCAAGACCCAGGCTTCTGACAATAAAACCGATCTCAGTATTCAAATAAAAGAATTTACTCCACTGCAGGAAAACATAGCCAGTAATTCACCGGCTGCATTCATTCACTTCTGGGAAGTAGATTTAAACCACAACGGCGTAAATTTCTGTTCTGACGTGCAGATTTTAAGAAATTCAACCAAATATGATGATTCCCTTTGTCTGGATATCATGGTCAGGATACCTGCCAGGGAACAGTTGACTATTGCCGTGAGAATTCACGATTTATGGGGAAATATTACTACCAGAAAATTAGAGATTTCAAGTTAATCTTTTTTGATGCGGCCCTGTTCCAGGAGATGAAACAGATCGATTTCCTTATCATCACCCAGGGGCAGCCAGACTTCTTCATAAACATCTGCATCGGTCACGTCTTCGAGTTGTAATGGTATTCTTATTCTCCCATTAAGACTCAATGGTTCAATTCGCATGTTTACTTCCTCTCCTTGACTAATTCCGGGCTTTGGATGACATTTTACAGCCCAGCAGGAAAACTCCGGTTATCATTAGTGAATGCAGAAGCCACCATCCGGACTCCAAAAAACTGTAACTTCCCGGATCGATTTTATCCTTCCCCATAGCTTTTTTTATCATTGAATGCTTTCTGTCCATCATGCCTGATAACATATGATATTCGCTTCCTTCCTGTTTATATATGTTAGTATCTTCCCCGCTAAAAAAGAAAAATACCGAAACAATTTATGCCAAATGAGGCAGTAATAATATAACAAAATTGGAACCATGAAAGAAAAAGTGGTTGCAGATAATGGCAATTTATGCTATCAATTACCATAATGATGTAAAGTTTGAGGTCGGTTGATATGAATCTTCATGAGAGAGCAGCATTGGCAGCGATTCATGCCATTAAAGGTGTTGGGAACCGTTCTATGTGGAATCTCAAAGAGGAGTTTGGGAGTTTTCAAGCAGTCCTGAATGCTGACAGAGAGCGGTTGATGCGTTTTAAATTACCTGATGAGGCGGTCAAAGCCATACTGGATTTACCAAAGTCAGGAGACTTGGAACTTCAACTGAAAAGAATCGATCAGCAGGCAGTCAACCTGATTACTTTTGAAGATGAAGATTACCCTCAGCTACTGCGGAATATCAGCAATCCTCCCTATGTGCTGTACACAAAAGGAGATATCAAGGCAACTAATCATTTGTGCCTGGCCATCGTTGGCTCACGCACAGCAACACCATATGGAAAAATGGCTGCTCGAAAGTTCAGCCTGGAATTGGCCCAAAATAATGCTGCAGTGGTCAGCGGGATGGCACGAGGTATTGATACAGAAGCCCATCAGGGAGCATTGGAAGGCAGCGGTGTGACAATTGCTGTATTGGGAAGCGGCATGGATGTTATTTATCCTCCCGAAAACCAGCGCCTGTTTCATAAAATTTGCGAGAATGGTCTGGTCATCACTGAATTACCTTTAGGCACAGCTCCGGAACCAGGGAATTTCCCTGCCAGAAATCGGATCATATCCGGATTAAGCCGAGGAGTGATCGTAGTAGAAGCTATGGAAAAAAGCGGTGCCCTTATAACG
Source organism: Syntrophomonas sp. UBA1368 (assembly GCA_002305965.1). Taxonomy (GTDB): domain Bacteria; phylum Bacillota; class Syntrophomonadia; order Syntrophomonadales; family Syntrophomonadaceae; genus UBA1368. The sequence continues at coordinate 52,024 of DBRM01000066.1, read as the reverse complement.
GCTGACTTTGCCCTGGAACAAGGCCGGGATGTTTTTGCCGTTCCCGGGCCTATTAACAGTAAAACCAGTACCGGCACCAACAATCTTATTAAACAGGGAGCCAAACTGATTACTTGTGTAGAAGATGTATTAGAAGAATATTTTTTTCATAATAATGAAAACGAAAAACTCAATTTGCAGCAACAGAAACTTTTAATGCTTGATAAAAATGAACAAATGATTGTAGAATGTATTGAATCACAGCCGGTTCATTTTGACGAAATTTTAGCAGCAACCGGTTTTGAAATAGGTTTACTCAGTACAGTTTTGCTAAAACTCGAGTTTGAGGGCATAATTAAGTCCCTGCCGGGAAATAGCTATGTGAAAATATTTTAATCCTATCGATCAATTTATTAAGAGGTGATTTATTTGGCAGGACCAACTCTCGTTATTGTTGAATCGGCAGCCAAGGCCAAAACACTGGAGAAATTCCTGGGGAAAGGGTATAAAGTAAAGGCTTCAGTGGGCCACATAAAAGATTTGCCTAAAAGCAAACTGGGGATAGACGTTGACAATGATTTTACCCCCCAATATATAACGATAAGAGGCAAAGGTGACCTGTTAAAAGAAATCAAAGAAGAATCTCAGAAAGCGTCAAAAGTATTGCTGGCAACGGACCCGGACCGGGAAGGGGAAGCGATTGCCTGGCATTTGCAAAATGCTATCAAAATCCCAGCCGAAGATAAGTGCCGGATTGAGTTTAATGAGATAACCAAGGAAGCTGTGAAAAAGGCTATAAAAAACTCCAGGCAAATCGATATCGACCGGGTCAACGCTCAACAAACCAGAAGAATATTGGATCGTCTGGTAGGTTATAACCTCAGCCCCCTGCTTTGGAGCAAAGTGCGAAAAGGACTCAGCGGAGGCCGGGTCCAGTCGGTGGTAGTAAGGGTAATTTGTGAGCGGGAAGAGGAAATAAATAATTTTGTTCCGGTTGAATATTGGACGATTGATACGGTATTAAGTGCTGATAAAAAGGAATTTACAGCCAAGCTTACCACCATAAACGACAAGAAGATTGAAATCAATAACAGCGAAGAAAAAGACGAAATTGAAAAATACTTGAAAAAGAGCAAACTTTCCGTAGAGAAAATTGAAAGCAAAGAAAAAAAAGGCAAATTGAGTCCGCCGTTTATTACCAGTACCTTGCAGCAGGAGGCTGCCAAACAACTGAATTTTTATTCAAAACGAACCATGAAAGTTGCCCAGGAATTGTACGAAGGGTTAAATATTGGTCCGGAAGGAACCGTGGGTTTGATTACCTATCTGCGTACCGATTCCACCCGCATTGCCCAGGAAGCGCAGCAGGAAGCCATAAATTTCATCAAGCTTACTTTTGGAGATAAATATGCTCCCGAAAAACCGAACGTATTTACCAACAGAAAAGGCGCACAGGATGCTCACGAAGCGATACGCCCCACTTCGGTTTTGCGTTTGCCGGAAAAGGTAAAACCTTATTTAAGCAGGGATCAGTACCGTTTATACAAATTGATCTGGGAGAGGTTTGTAGCCAGTCAAATGACACCTCCGGTATATGATACTAAAACTGTTGACATAAAAGCAGGCATTTATGGGTTAAAAGCTACCTCTTCCACAATAAAGTTCCCCGGTTATAAGAAAATATATAATGATACCAGTGAAGAAGAAGTTAAAAATCCGATTCCGGTGCTGGAAAAAGGGCAACCCTTAAAACTGGTAAAGACAGACAGTCAGCAGCATTTTACCCAGCCGCCGCCACGTTTTACCGAAGCCAGCCTGGTAAAATTCCTGGAAGAAAAAAATATTGGCCGGCCCAGCACGTATGCTCCGATCATAGACACCATCATCCGGCGCAATTATGTGGAAAGACAGAATAAACAGTTTGTACCTACTGAATTAGGCTTTATCGTAACTGATTTGCTCAAGAAGTTTTTTTCCGGATTGATCGAAGTGGAATTCACTGCCCAGTTGGAAGAAGAATTGGACCAGATAGAAGAAGGCGCAATGAACTGGAAAAAAGTAATTAAGAACTTTTATCTGCCTTTCGAGCAGGATTTGTCAAAAGCCATGGAGACTGTAGAGAAGATCCAGATCAAAGATGAAGAAGCCGGGAAAGACTGTCCTGATTGCGGAAGACCGCTACTGATAAAACACGGTCGTTTTGGAAAATTCATGGCCTGTTCGGGCTTCCCTGAATGTCGCCATACGGAATCGATCAATGCAGATATTGGCATCTCATGCCCGGTATGCGGGCAGCCGGTAGTGGCATTAAAGTCCAAGAAAGGCCGGCAATTTTATGGCTGTAAAGGATACCCGGATTGCTCTTTTCTTTCCTGGTATAAACCCACCGGGGAAAAGTGCCCCGAGTGTGGTGATGCATTAGTAGAAGTACCGAATAAATCAGGGCAGAATAAAATTTCCTGTCAGAATAAACAATGTAAATATGTATCGGGGAAGGCGATTGATCTTGTCTAAAGTAAATATTTTCGGCGGAGGACTGGCTGGCTGCGAAGCAGCATTCCGCATTGCATCGTCGGGAATTAAAGTAGATTTATGGGAAATGCGCCCGGAAACGCCCAGCCCGGCCCATCAAACAGGAAACCTGGCCGAGCTGGTATGCAGCAATTCATTGAAATCTGAGCTTTTAAATACTGCCCAGGGATTACTTAAACAAGAAATGAGAACCTTAGGTTCTCTTTTACTTTTTTGTGCTGATGAAGCCAAGGTACCTGCTGGTTCTGCCCTGGCAGTCGACCGCAAGATTTTTTCCGAGCTGGTTACACAAAGAATCATTGCACACCCCAACATAAACCTGATCCGTAAAGAAGCAGACACGATTCCTGATGATGAAATCACCCTGATCGCTACCGGCCCGCTTACTTCAGAAAAGTTGAGCCGGGAAATAGCTGACTTGGGCGGGCAGGAAAACCTGTATTTTTTTGATGCAATTGCCCCCAGCGTAACAGCCGAAAGCATTGACCGGAAATATGCTTATAAGGGCTCCCGTTACGGCAAAGGAAGCGATGATTATTATAACTGCCCCTTAAATAAAGAACAGTATGAGGAGTTTTATCAGAACCTGGTTGAGGCAGACATAAGTGAGGGACATAGTATTGATAAAAAGTTCTTCTTTCAGTCCTGTACGCCCATAGAGATTATGGCCCGCCGAGGTAAAGATACGTTAAGATTTGGGCCGATGAGACCGGTAGGACTTGTGGACCCAACCGGGGACGGACCGGCTCATGCAGTTTTGCAATTGCGCCAGGAAGACAAAGCAGGACAGATATATGGCCTGGTAGGTTTCCAGACCAGGCTTCGCTGGGGTGAGCAAGACCGGATCTTCCGGTTGATTCCGGCTTTAAAGCAAGCTGATTTTGTAAGGTATGGTGTCATGCACCGCAATACCTATATCAATAGTCCTCAAATGCTTAAACCTGCTTTGCAATGCAAAAACAGGGAAAATATTTTTTTCGCCGGACAGATCACAGGCGTGGAAGGATATATGGAATCAGCCGCAACCGGCATCATTGCCGGAATAAATATCGTCAATTTACTAAAAGGCAAAGAACCGCTGGTATTATCCGAAGATACCATGCTGGGTGCCCTGATCCAATTTATCACTTCGGCCAGCCAGGAAAATTTCCAGCCAATGAATGCCAATTTTGGCCTTCTTCCTCCCCTGGAAAAAGCGGTCAAAAATAAAGCCAAACGTTACGAAGCTTATTGTGAAAGAGCATTAACAAATATTATGAAATATTCAGAATTGTTTATTGAGTTGTTGTAAAATACTGCAAATTATGCTAGGATTCTTATCAGGAGTGAAAAGAACGATGCTTTTTCAATATATTGATGGCTTTCTGAACTACTTAAGAGTGGAAAAAAATGCTTCGCGTTTAACCCTCAGAAGTTATAAAACTGATTTGGTTCAGTTTTTTGATTTTATTGCCGGACAAGAAAATATTCCTGTAGAAAAGCTGCCCAGTGAGAGCTTGAATCATAAATCAGTCAGGGAATATCTGGCTTGTATTCAAAACAACGGGCAAAGTAAAGCAACTGCAGCCAGAAAATTAGCTGCCATCAGATCTTATGTGAAGTATTTATGCCGGGAGAACATCCTGGCAGAGAATCCGATCGCAGCCGTATCCACACCAAAACAAGAACAAAGACTTCCCAAGTTTTTATATCACCAGGAAATGGAGCAATTATTGCAGGCTCCGGACTTATCTACCCCGGCAGGGATCAGGGATAAAGCTATTCTGGAAATTCTATATGCCTCGGGCATAAGAGTCAGTGAATTGACGGGGCTTGATTTAAATAGCCTTGACTTTGAAGAGGAATATATAAAGGTGACCGGCAAAGGTGAAAAAGATCGTCTCATTCCACTGGGCAGAAGGGCCAAAGCTGCGTTGCAGCTGTACATTAGAAAAAGCCGTCCCACTTACCTTAAACAGGAAAACCGATATAATCAGGCGGTGTTCTTAAACCGGTTCGGAGACCGTTTGTCTGCCCGATACATCAGAACCATCCTTAATAAATATGTGGAAAACATCGCCTTAAACCAGAGAATCAGCCCCCATACTTTACGACATACATTTGCAACTCATTTATTGAATAATGGTGCAGATTTAAGATCAGTCCAAGAGCTGTTGGGGCACGCTGAACTGTCAACCACGCAGATATATACCCATCTGACCAGGGATAACATCAAAACCATTTATAATAATACACATCCTCGGAGGTAAACATGTTTAGAGGTACAACCATTGTAGCTGTTAGAAAAAACAATCAGACCGCCATTGCTGGAGATGGACAGGTTACTTTCGGACAAAATACCATAATGAAAAACAATGCCGTGAAGATCAGAAGACTGTACGAAGGTAAAGTGATTGCCGGCTTTGCTGGTGCAGTAGCGGACGCCTTTACGCTTTTTGCGAAATTTGAAGACAAGTTGAAACAATCAGGCGGAAATTTGACCAAAGCTGCCGTGGATATTGCGAAAGAATGGCGTACAGACAGGACCATGCAGAAGCTGGAAGCTTTGCTCATCGTAGCAGATCATGAAAAAATGCTGGTCATATCGGGGACCGGTGAAGTAATCGAGCCGGATGATGATATTATCGCCATCGGTTCGGGAGGATCCTATGCTTTGGCAGCAGCCAAAGCACTAAATAGATTTACTGGGCTTAAAGCATCTGAAATTGCCTTTGAAGCACTGAAAATTGCTTCGGAGATCTGTATATATACCAATGATCATATTTCTTTGGAAACGATTGAAGCAAGTCAGGAGGACCGGAATGTATAATATTACTCCCCGTGAAGTGGTTGAAGAATTAGGCAAGCATATCGTCGGCCAGCAGGAAGCCAAAAAGGCAGTGGCAATAGCACTGAGGAACCGTTATCGGCGCAAACAGTTAAGTGATGATATGAGAGATGAAATATACCCGAAAAACATTATAATGATCGGGCCTACAGGGGTGGGGAAAACCGAAATAGCACGCCGTTTGGCCAGGTTGGTCAAGGCACCTTTTGTGAAAGTTGAGGCCACGAAATTTACAGAAGTTGGCTATGTTGGACGAGATGTTGATTCGATGGTACGTGATCTTGTAGAAACATCGATTCGCATGGTAAAAATGGAAAAATTCGAGGAGGTGGAAAACAAAGGCAGGGAATTGGCGGAAGAAAGGATTGTTAATTATCTGTTGCCTTTGCCTAAAAAAAAGAAAACGATGAAAAATCCCTTTGAAATGCTGCTTGGTTATGCCGGAGAAACGAAGGAAAGCGACGCAGAGGACAACGACAGGCATCTTCTGCAGGAACTCCAGCAAAAAAGGGAAATCCTCAAACAAAAAGTCCAACGCCTGGAATTGGAAGATGAAATTATAGAAATTGAAGTAGAGGATAGAAATACTTCATTTATGGAGATCTTCTCCGGGACGGGCGTCGAAGAAATGGGTATCAATATGCAGGAAATGTTCGGCAACCTGGTACCTAAAAAGAAAAAAAAGCGCAAAGTGACGATCGCGGAAGCAAGAAAGATATTAACCAATGAGGAAGCCCAGTCATTGATTGACATGGATGAAGTATACCGGATCGCAATCAAGCGGGCGGAAGAAGACGGTATCATATTCCTGGATGAGATCGATAAAATAACCAGCAGGGACGGAGGCTATGGTCCGGATGTTTCCAGGGGAGGAGTGCAAAGAGATATTCTGCCGATCGTTGAAGGTTCAACAGTGGTAACAAAATACGGCCCGGTCAAAACTGATCATGTTTTATTTATTGCTGCCGGGGCTTTTCATACCAGTAAACCTTCTGATCTGATCCCTGAACTGCAGGGTAGATTTCCCATCAGAGTAGAATTGGAAAGCTTGAAAAAAGAGGATTTAAAAAGAATACTGCAGGAACCAAATAATTCATTGCTCAAACAATATACATCTCTATTGGCTGCAGAAAAAGTAAAAATAAATTTCAGTGATGATGCCATCGATTATCTGGCGCAAGTCGCATTTGATGTCAACGCCAAGACTGAAAATATTGGAGCGCGCCGTTTACAGACCATAATGGAAAAAGTATTGGAAGATTTGCTTTTTGAAGCACCTGAAATGCAGGGCCAGGAAGTATTAATTGATTTTGCTTACGTGAATGACAAATTACAGCAAATCATTGAAGACGATGATCTTAGCAGGTACATATTGTAGGAGGTAATATTATATGGAAAAAACTTTATTGGAAAAATCAAGGGCCATCAACAAAATATTAAAAAAGATCGGCCAGTCTCCGGTTGATTATTTCGAAATGGCAGAAGTGTTATCACGGAATTTGGAATGCAGTGTCTTTATTGTGGGCCGACGTGGGCAAATAGGGGGATATGCATTTAATGAAGAAGCCAAATGCAGTGCTATTGAAGACTTAATGAGCCATGCAGAAAGATTTCCGGAAAGTTTTAATCAGGAACTTACCAATATCCTTGAGACCAAAGCCAACTTCCATCTGGAAGAAGGCCGCAAATGTTTCTTTAATCCCGATAATGTAAGCTGTAACTGCTCGCGGAGGATCTGGTCGGTGACCCCGGTTTTCGGCGGTGCCAGAAGGGTCGGAACACTGATCATGATGCGGGAAAACAAAGAATTTACAGAAGAAGATATTGTGCTTGCAGAATACGGAGCGATCGTAGTGGCTAACGAAATAATGAGAATGCGTTCGGAAAGAGTTGAAGAAGAAGCGCGGAAAAAAGCCGCTGTGCAAATTGCTCTGGCTACCCTGTCTTACTCAGAGCGTGAAGCGATTGAACATATTATCGCAGAATTAGACGGCAAAGAAGGATTGCTGATCGCCAGCCGTATTGCTGACAAGGTAGGAATAACCCGGTCTGTTATCGTAAGTGCCTTAAGAAAATTTGAAAGCGCAAATGTTATTGAATCAAGATCATTGGGCATGAAAGGAACCTACATTAAAGTACTCAATGAATATCTTTTTGCTGAATTGAAAAAAAATAATTAACCACTGCTTAAAGCCGGACTATTTATTAATATAAGGCTTTTCACATCAGTTTTCGGTGCACTTTGAATGCAAAAACGACCAACAAATAAGTAATAATTAAGAAAGCAATTATCATCATGGGATAATATTGCATCGGGTTAATAAATTATGGTATATTATGTGTTGGTGATTACGCACGTTCGCAGACTTCTTAAACAGTGCTAGCAATAGTTTTTAAGAAGGATGAAGCAGCGGAGGAAAATAAAACTGAAAGGAGGTGTTGCTGGTGTCAGTAATTACTATGAAACAGCTGCTTGAAGCCGGCGTTCATTTCGGACACCAGACACGGAGATGGAATCCCAAGATGGCCACCTACATTTATATGGAGAGGAATGGCATCTACATCATTGATCTGCAGCAGACGGTAAAGAAATTTACTGAAGCCTATGATTTCGTCAAGGATGTTGCAGCTGACGGCAAGGGAATTCTATTTGTAGGAACAAAAAAACAAGCTCAGGAGACCATCAGGGAAGAAGCCCAAAAATGCGGAATGTATTTTGTTAATCAGCGCTGGCTGGGCGGTATGTTAACCAACTACAAAACCATCCGCAAAAGAGTGAACCGTTTAAAAGAACTGGAAAAGATGGAGCAGGACGGATCATTTGAAGTTTTAACCAAAAAAGAAGCAGCCAAGCTGGCCAATGAACGGGAAAGACTGGAGAGATTTTTGGGTGGGATCAAGGACATGGACAAATTGCCCGGAGCGATTTTTATCGTTGATCCCCGGAAAGAGAGAATTGCAGTTGCGGAAGCCCGTAAACTTGGGATACCAGTGGTAGCAATCGTTGATACGAACTGCGATCCTGACGAAATTGATTATGTCATCCCTGGTAATGATGATGCAATAAGGGCAGTAAAACTGATAGCATCTAAAATATCAGATGCGGTGCTGGAAGCCCGACAAGGTGTTCAGGTCACGGCATAATAGAAAGGCCAAGGGGTGAAATAGGTTTTCCTAAACGCCCCTTTTTTCTAATATAAACATAAAGGTTGAACCAATAAATTAACAGGAGGTTATGGTCTTGGTAACAGCAGCAATGGTTAAGGAACTCCGGGAAAGAACCGGAGCGGGAATGATGGATTGTAAAAAAGCCTTGGTGGAGACAAATGGTGATATTGAAAAAGCGATAGATGAACTGAGAACCAAGGGATTGGCCAAAGCCGCCAAGAAAGCAGGTCGTACTGCCAGCGAAGGAATTGCCATTTCTTATATTCATGGTGGAGGCCGCATCGGAGTTTTGGTCGAAGTGAACTGCGAAACCGATTTTGTAGCTAAAAACGAAGATTTCAGGCAGCTTGCCTATGATATTGCCATGCAAATCGCAGCTTCCAACCCCGCTTATATACGCCGTGAGGAAGTAGCTGAAAGTGCTATTGAACATGAAAAACAGGTTTTAAGAGCGCAAGCCCTGGAAGAAGGCAAACCGGAAAAAGTAGTGGACAAAATGGTGGAAGGGCGAATTGAAAAATATTTTAAAGAAAATTGCCTTTTGGAACAACCATTTATCAAAGATCCTGATAAAACTGTACAGGAATTGATCCACGAATTTGTGGCCAGAATTGGCGAAAATATCAATGTCCGCAGATTTGCCCGCTTTGAGGTGGGAGAAGGAATCGAAAAAGAAGAAACTGATTTTGCTGCCGAAGTAATGGCACAACTGAAATAAAGGCTTTTAAGCCGGTGGAGGGAAATATTTTGCAAACCGCCAAATATAAGAGGATCGTTTTAAAACTTAGTGGCGAAGCATTGGCAGGGACATCCGGCTATGGGATAGATAATACGATCATGTCTTCTATTGCCCGGCAGGTTGTTGAAGTTGTCAAAATAGGTGTAGAAGTTGCTATTGTAGTAGGCGGCGGTAATATTTGGCGCGGTGTAGCCGGTAGTGCCCAGGGGATGGATCGGGCCACTGCCGATTACATGGGAATGCTGGCAACAGTTATAAATTCATTGGCGCTGCAGGACGCATTGGAAAAAGAAGGCATCGAATCCCGTGTGATGTCGGCAATCGAAATGAAAGAGGTAGCTGAGCCTTATATCAGAAGAAGGGCCATTCGTCATTTGGAAAAAGGCCGGGTGGTTGTTTTTGCCGCCGGCACCGGCAATCCATATTTTTCTACCGATACAGCAGCTGCATTACGTTCAGCTGAAATCGAAGCCGAAGTAATTTTAATGGCGAAAAAAGTTGATGGGGTCTATGATTCTGACCCGGTCTATAATCCAAATGCAGTAAAATATGACGATTTGCAATTTATCGACGTATTGAATAAAGGCCTTGGAGTTATGGATTCCACGGCAGCTTCACTTTGTATGGATAACGGAATACCTATTATTGTCTTTGATCTGACCAGGAACGGTAATATTTTAAAAGCTGTTCAAGGTGAGAGTATAGGGACTTATGTAGGAGGTAAAGCGTATGATTAAAGAAATTATACAAGATTCCGAAGATAGAATGAAAAAAACCATTGAACATCTGACCAAAGATCTGGCTTCTTTGCGGGCAGGCAGAGCCAATCCCGGTATGTTGGACCGTATTGTGGTTGATTATTACGGTGAACCCACTCCATTAAACCAGTTGGCCAATATTAACGTGCCGGAAGCCCGATTATTGGTGATCCAGCCATGGGATAAACATAGTATCGCTGATATTGAGAAAGCCATCATGAAATCTGATTTAGGTATTACACCATCAAATGATGGAAATGTGATTCGGTTAGCGGTACCGCAGTTAACAGAAGAGAGACGTAAGGAATTAGTGAAGGTGGTCAGAAAACGAGGCGAAGAAGCAAAAGTAGCCATCAGAAATATCAGACGGGAAGCCAATGACATGATTAAACAGGCGGAAAAAGAAAAGCTGGTCTCTGAAGATGAAAGTAAAAAAGGCATTGATGATGTACAGAAAATAACCGATAAAGGTGTTAAAGATATCGACGCTATTCTACAGACCAAGGAAAAAGATGTAATGGAGGTTTAAGATGACGAATACGGTCTTGCAAGCCTCATTATACTGATTTTTATATGCCCCCTTTTTTGGGGGTTTTGTACTTTAATAAAAAAAGGGGTACAATGCTTTGGATCGTAAAGAGTACGAAAAAAGGGTCGATTTTAAAAAATTGCCTGAACATATCGCTATTATCATGGACGGAAACGGCCGATGGGCGAATCGAAAGTTCATGCCCAGAACCATGGGCCATAAAGCTGGTATGGAAGCTTTACACCGGACAGTGGAAACCTGTGCTGAGATTAAGATCCCGGTTTTATCAGTATACGCATTTTCCACAGAGAACTGGAAACGTCCTGCTGAAGAAGTAAATTATCTCATGCAGCTGTTGGTGGAATATATAGACAAGGAAATTGCGGAATTACATAGAAACAATATCAAAATTATGATAACTGGAGACTATGCCTCACTGCCGGTGGAATGTATCAAGAGTATTGAAAAAGCGCTGAAAAGGACCAAAGACAATACGGGTATGATTTTTAATATTGCCTTAAATTATGGCTCCCGCAGGGAAATTGTTAAAGCGGTGAATTCCATCGCTGAAAAAATTTCGAAGGGTGAAATCGAACCCGGCAACATCGATGAAGACTTAATCAGCAGTTTGCTATATACTCATGATATACCCGATCCTGATTTATTGATCAGGACTGCCGGGGAAATGCGGATCAGCAATTTCATGCTGTGGCAAATTGCTTACACAGAATTATTCATAACCCCTTTGTTGTGGCCCGATTTTGACCGGGATGCTCTGATGCAGGCGATTTGGAGCTTTCAGCAAAGAGAAAGAAGATTTGGCGGGCTCAAATAATTGGAATCCAGGAGGGGTTTCATGCTCAAAACCCGTATCATAAGTGCCATAATAGGAATAAGCTTGATTTTAGCTGTTATTTATGCCGGTGGTATCTTCTGGCAGGGACTGGTTATACTGCTGGCATTGGCAGGCTATTATGAATATTTGCAGATGCTGCCTCAAAAGCATAACCTGTCTGTGGCTGCTGCCGGGTATTTATTGTTACTCACGGGTCTTTTTTCCTGGCATATTAAGGAATGGCTTTTTCCGGTCCTACTGGCAGTAATCATTCTGATTGTCATCGCCACCGTTTTCCAGTACCCTAAAATCAATATTTCGGACACAGCCCTGGCTTTTTTTGGAGCATGTTATATCGGATTTCTCTTGGGTTACGCAATGCAATTGGGGGATTTAAAACAAAGCTTTGCGGCGATATTATTTACTTTTTTATTGACATGGGCCAGTGATACCGGGGGGTATTTTGGAGGCCGTTTCTGGGGGAAACATAAACTGGCTCCTCTGCTCAGTCCCAATAAAACATGGGAGGGAGCAGCCGGTTGTATTGTTTTGACCATAACCGTTGCGGTTTTGTTTTTTGTAATTGCTGATATGGAAATTACCTCCGGGGCATATCTTATATTGTTAGGGTTGCTGGCCAGTATTATGGCGCAGCTGGGTGATCTTTTTATATCCGGGATCAAGCGGTATTTTGGAGTAAAAGACACGGGCAACATTATTCCGGGTCACGGCGGTATTTTAGATCGTTTCGACAGTTTCCTGCTGGTGGCACCTTTGATCTATTATTATTGGTCAATTTTTATTTAAGGGGAAAGCAGGTGCTCATATGGAGCCTGAACTGCAAAAATATCTCAAAGTATTGATCAAAATGTCCATTGTGGTGTTAGCTTTACTGGCACTATTTCTTTTGGTCGTTTATGTGTTTCCCATGCTGGGAGCCCTGCTGATCAAACTGCCGGTTCTGCTGATGCCTTTCATTATTGCCCTGGTGATTGCTGTCCTGATCGAACCGTTGGTCAACTTTCTTGAGACCAGGGTAAAACTTAGCCGCGGCTGGGCAGTGGTATTAAGTCTGATCATTGCGGTTGGAGGATTCTTTTATATCATATCCCTCTTAATCGTTAAAATAATCAACGAATTATCAGGGCTTTATCCTTTGATTAGTTCTTACAGCGGACAGACGATTCAACAGATTATTGACAGTATAAGTCAATTCAGGTTGTTTTACCTGCAGATGAACCTGCCGACAAATGTTCAGAGTACATTGCAGGATAATCTGCAAAATATCGTGAGCTTTTTGCAAACCTTTACTGAGTCAGTTGTTAATATGATGATACAGCTATTAGCCGCTTTGCCGAACATTTTTATTTTTATCCTGATCGCTGTTGTGGCTACTTTTTTTATCATCAAGGATCGGGCCTTGATCAGAAATTTTATATTTGAATTTATTCCGTCCGCCGCTCATTCTCAGACCCGGGATATCGTTGCACACCTTTTTAATGCTTTGGCAGGTTTTTTCAAAGCCTATAGTATATTGATATCCATTACTGCAATCCTTTCCATCATTGGTCTTAAAATATTAGGCATTGATTATTACTTGACAATTGGACTTATGGCGGGCCTTTTTGATATTTTACCCATCGTAGGCCCGGGCACCATATTTGTACCCTGGATCATTTGGGAATTGATGACCGGAGATACACCCATGGGCGTAGGTTTACTGATTATATATGTGGTCATATCAGTGATACGCCAATTTGCCGAACCCAAAATATTGGGAGATAACATCGGCCTGCATCCTCTGATAACGGTAATGTCCCTATATATAGGATTGAAATTGGGAGGGATAGCAGGGATGATCGCCGGTCCGGTACTGATGGTCATAATTATAGCTTGTTACCGGGCAGGAGTATTTGACGGTATTTTACAAAGGAGAACCTAAATGAATGCTGAAAGCAGACTTAAAGTAGTCATACTTGGATCCACCGGATCGATTGGTTTGCAGGCCCTGGAAGTGATGGATCTGCATCCGGATAAATTTCAGGTCACAGGCCTGGCTGCCAAAGATGAGTGGGAAAAACTCGCTGAACAAATCAATAAGTACCGGCCAATGGCAGCAGCTGTCAGTGATCAGGAAGCTTATAAGCAACTGCGAAATGTTACGGAAGGCAGTGTGAAACTGTTTTCCGGTGTCGAAGGCTTAAGCGAACTGGCAGCAATGAACGAAGCTGATCTTGTACTGGTTGCCGTGAGCGGGGCAGTAGGGATATTGCCTACCCTGGCAGCTATTAAAGCAGGGAAGAAAATCGCTTTGGCGAATAAAGAAACTCTGGTAGCAGCCGGAGAAATCGTGATGGAACTGGCTGCAGCCAGCGGTATCGATATAATTCCTGTGGATAGCGAGCATTCAGCCGTTTTCCAATGTCTTGCCGGGGAACAAAAAGCAGTCAAAAACATATGGCTTACTGCTTCGGGCGGCCCTTTCAGAAATTTCAGCCAGGAGGAATTGCAGAAGGTCAGTATAAAACAGGCCTTAAGACACCCGAACTGGCAAATGGGACCTAAGATCACTATTGATTCGGCTACCATGATGAATAAAGGCTTGGAAGTAATTGAAGCCCACCACTTGTTTAAGACCAGTTATAAGCAGATAAAAGTTGTGATTCAGCCGGAAAGCATTATCCACTCCATGGTAGAATTTATTGACGGTTCTTTTCTTGCCCACCTGGGAGTTGCAGATATGAGGATACCGATCCAGTACGCTTTAAGTTATCCTTTAAGATTCAATTCACCGGCGGCTCATTTAAATCCTCTGGAATTGAGCCAGATCACCTTTGCGAAACCGGATCATAGCAAATTCCCGTCTCTTGCGCTGGCTTATCATGCCGGCCACACAGGAGGCACCATGCCGGCAGTTATGAATGCTGCCAATGAGGTGGCGGTTCAAGGTTTTCTAAATGGTCAGCTGGGATTTGCCAGGATACCCATAGTAGTTGAAAATACCATGAATAAACATGACAACATGGAAGCCCGCAGCCTCGAAAATATACTGGAAGCTGACAAGTGGGCCAGAAGTTTCTGCGAATATCTCATTTCCAAGGAGGTTAAATAAGATGAGCATACTAATTACTTTACTGATCATCGCGGTGCTGGTGTTGGCACACGAATGGGGCCACTTCATAACGGCACGCAAAATCGGCATACCGGTCCATGAATTCAGCCTGGGCTTTGGATATAAATTATTTTCTGTTACCCGTGATGGCGTGGAATACTCGATTCGGATCTTTCCCCTGGGAGGTTTTGTGCGTATGGCCGGGGAAGAGATGGGAGACAATGAAGATCCAAGAGGTTATAGCAGCAGAAATCCGTGGGAAAAAATACTGGTGTCATTTTCCGGGCCTTTTATGAATTTTGTGCTGGCTTTCCTTATTTTTATTTTAGTCTATGCTGCCATAGGCATTCCCAGTGCCATTGAAGATCCGATTATCGGTAAAGTAATCGCCGGCAATCCTGCCGCTCAGGCAGGTATGCAGGAAGGCGACCGCGTTTTATCAGTTAATGAGGTTGACGTCTCCACCTGGAAGGAATTTACTGATCGGATCGCCGCCAATCCGGAGGGAAAGGCAATGCAGGTTACCGTTGAAAGAGATGGTCAAATCGTGGGACTGGAAATGGTGCCGGTAAAAATAGAAGGAAATGAGAATCCCGCCATTGGAGTCATCAACGCTGTAGAATATGAAAGGCAAGATATTTTCACTTCAATAAAAATGGGGCTGAGCCAAACATATACCATGACCGTTATGTTGCTGCAGGCCTTGTGGATGCTCATTACCGGGGGAGCCTCTGTAAATGATCTGGCAGGCCCGGTTGGCATTACCAAATTGGTTGGTGATGTAGCCCAGATCGGTTCAGTTTTTGTATTAAACTTCGCTGCCTTTTTAAGCATCAACTTGGGATTGATCAATTTACTGCCCATACCGGCTTTGGATGGAAGTAAAATTGTATTTTCTCTGGTGGAAGCAGTGAGAAGAAAACCGATCGACCCGGAAAAAGAAGGCTTCATTCACTGGGTAGGCTTTATGTTTCTGATGCTTTTGATCATATTGGTGACCTATAATGATATCGTTCGGTTGATTAAAGGATAAGATGAAATGAAGAGAATATCGCAGGAAATTAAAATCGGCAGTCAGTTAGTGGGAGGAGACAATCCTATTGTGGTCCAGTCAATGACTGCTACGGACACCAGAGATATAGCCGCTACGATTGCACAAATTTCGGAACTGGAAGCAGCGGGCTGCGAGATCATCCGGGTGGCAGTGGTTGATATGGAAGCTGCTCAGGCCATCGCCAGGATCAAGACTGGTATTCACATCCCGCTGGTGGCAGATATTCATTTTGATCACAAACTTGCCCTGAAAAGTGTAGATGCCGGGGCGGACGCTCTTCGCATCAATCCTGGCAATATTGGTGATAAAGCCAAAGTGAAGCAGGTAGTAAAAGCCTGCATGGAACGAGATATTCCAATTCGGATCGGGGTCAACAGCGGCTCACTGGAGAAAAAACTGCTGGATAAATATGGCCATCTTTGTGCTGAGGCCATGGTGGAAAGTGCCTTGGGTCATGTCAAACTCCTTGAGGATCTTGGTTTCAGCAAAATCAAACTTTCCCTCAAATCTTCATCGGTAATGCTCAGTGTAGAGGCATACCGATTGATCGCTCAACAGGTAGATTATCCTTTGCATATTGGTATCACTGAGGCTGGAACCAAAGACCGGGCATTGATCAAATCAGCCCTGGGTATGGGAATATTGCTTTTTGATGGGATTGGTGATACCATCAGGGTTTCTTTAACGGCAGACCCGAGGGAGGAAGTATGGGCTGCTTATGAAATATTAAGAAACCTGGGGCTGCGCAACCGGGGGGCCGAGTTAATTTCCTGTCCTACCTGCGGGCGTTGTGAAATAAATCTGATCGACCTGGCGGAAGAAGTAGACAGACGGGTACGTAAATTGGACAAGCCCATCAAAGTTGCGGTCATGGGTTGTGTGGTGAACGGTCCCGGTGAAGCCCGGGAAGCCGATTTAGGCATTGCCGGAGGAGCTGGTAATGGATTATTATTTAAAAATGGCAAAATTATAAAAAAGGTTCCGGAAAAAGATTTAGTAAAGGTGTTGCTGCAGGAGATAGATAACTATTATTAAAACTAAGGAGGTTGAGCTTTGAAAGCTTCACAATTATTTTATCCAACCCTGCGCGAAGTTCCCAGTGAGGCGGAAATCGTCAGTCATCAACTGCTTTTGCGTGCAGGTTTTATCAGAAAAAATACTGCCGGTGTATATACTTATCTGCCTTTAGCCCGGCGGGTTTTAAGAAAGATCGAGAATATTGTGCGGGAAGAGATGGATAAGGCAGGCGGGCAGGAAATTGTCATGCCTATCATACAGCCCCGGGAATTGTGGGACAAATCAGGGCGCTGGTCTCTTTACGGGGAAGAGATGTTTAAGCTGGGAGACCGGCATAAACGCGAATTCGCTCTGGGGCCAACCCATGAAGAATTGATCACGACTCTGGTCAATGCGGATGTTCATTCCTACAAGGGACTGCCTCTGCTGCTGTATCAGATCCAGAACAAATACCGGGATGAAATCAGACCCCGTTTTGGTTTGATGCGGGGGCGGGAATTTATTATGAAAGACCTTTATTCTTTTGATGTGGATGACGCTGGCCTGGATGTATCCTATCAAAAAATGCATAAAGCTTATCAGCAAATCTATGAACGTCTTAATCTGAAATATAGAGTCGTCCAGGCAGACAGCGGCGCCATCGGCGGCAAAGAAAGCCATGAGTTCATGGTTCTGGCAGCGAGCGGGGAATCAGAGATCGTATATTGTACTTTGTGTGACTATGCAGCCAATGTGGAAAAAGCGGTATGTTCTGTTGATCAGGCAGTCCGGACCGAAGAAGAGAGCAGGCCTTTGACCAAAGTCCATACACCCGGACAGAAGACCATCAATGATATTGTTGAATTTTTAGGTATTCCTAAAACAAAGCAGATCAAAACATTGATGTATTCAGCCGATGGAGAATTGATTGCCGCTATCTTAAGAGGGGACCGGGAACTGAATGAGATAAAGCTGAAGAATACTTTGCAGGCCAATGAATTATTTATGGCTGATGAGGCGGTAGTCAAAGAAATATGTGGAGCTGGGTTTGGCTCCCTGGGGCCGGTGGGTATGCCGGTCAGGATCTATATCGATCTGGAAGTAGCTGCCATGAATAACTTTGCCTGCGGAGCCAATGAAGATGATTATCATTTCACCAATGTAAATCTGGATCGTGATTTTACCGCCTATGCTGTGGCTGATCTTCGCAATGCAGTTGCCGGTGATAAATGTCCCTGCTGTGAGGGAAACCTGCAGATGATCCGAGGTATTGAAGTGGGGCATATTTTTAAATTGGGCACCCGGTATTCACAAGCGATGCAGGCTACCTTTTTAGATGATAAGGGACAGGAGCAGTTTTTTGTAATGGGGTGTTACGGAATCGGTGTATCAAGAACCATGGCCGCCGCAGTAGAACAAAACTACGATGAAAACGGTATCATCTGGCCGTTGCCCATTGCTCCTTTCCAGGTTATTATCGTGCCGGTCAATATCAATCAAGCAGACCAAAAAGCCATGGCCGAGCAACTTTACCAGCAGCTGACTGCCAACGGCATCGAAGTATTATTGGATGATCGCGATGAAAGAGCTGGGGTTAAATTCAAAGATGCGGATTTGATCGGGATTCCTTTGCGGATCACAATTGGGTCAAAAACCTTGCAGGAGAATAAAGTGGAAATGAAGAAAAGATGGGAGAAGGAATCTTTCCTGGTCGACATTGATGCAGTCATCGGAACAGTGCATGATATCATCTTCAAATAAAAATAAAGCGGATGTGAAAAGGTAGATGTCAGAATACGAAATTATAATCAAACTGGCTCTGGCTGCTGTTCTGGGAGGTTTAATCGGGTTGGAAAGAGAAAGCCTGAGCCGGCCGGCCGGTCTTAGAACCTACACGCTGGTTTGTGTTGGTTCAGCTTTGGCTATGGTAGTATCACTGGACATGTACTATCAGTATTATCAAACCGTAAATGCTGACCCGGGGAGGATCGCTGCGCAAGTGGTAAGCGGTATAGGCTTTTTAGGTGCCGGAACCATCATGCGGGAAGGTGCAACTGTAAGAGGTCTGACTACCGCTGCAGGGTTATGGGTAGTTGCCTGTATCGGACTGGCAGTAGGCGCAGGATTATACATACCGGCTATCGTCAGCACGGCGATCATATTATTCGTGCTGATTTACTTCGTAAAATTTGAACACTATTTTACAGGAATGCGGGAATATAAGGGAATAGTCATGGTGGTCAAAGACCGGCCCGGACAAATAGGTGTCTTGGGTTCGATTCTTGGAGAAATGGGAGTCCTGATCAAAAACATCCAATTGACCCGCGTCGAAGAGGATGATCTGGAAATTGAACTATTGCTGCAGACCCCTCCCCCTGTATCCATTGAAGAGGTGATGCAAGAATTATCGAGTATAGAAGGACTGCGAAGCATTGTTCGTCTTAACTAAAAGCTCCTGGAGGTATTTTCGTGA
The DNA here is from genome assembly GCA_002305965.1 of Syntrophomonas sp. UBA1368. GTDB lineage: Bacteria > Bacillota > Syntrophomonadia > Syntrophomonadales > Syntrophomonadaceae > UBA1368. The sequence goes on along the minus strand of DBRM01000066.1, from coordinate 33,022 downwards.
CAAAAGATTTTGATACCTTTTTAAGGAATAATATAAATGAGGCTTTAGCCGGTCGCTGGGAAAATTCAATAATCAGGAAATTGGAAGCATGGAATAAAGAACAGATCTGGCGGTTACATATAGAAGTTCCGGAGCTTTTGACCGGGGAAGAAATCGATAATACCGCCAGACAGATCAAAGAATGCTTCTCTTTTCTTTCACAGGTGGAAATAAATCAAATACCGACGGCTTTTCGTGAAAAAATCAGCAAAATCATAAACAACTGTCTGGAAAATATTGACCAACTGCATTTTCCCTCCTTTGATCACTGGCCTGCTGTGGAATTTAAAACCGGGATAGGACGAATCGATTTGGTAACCCGGGACTCCATGGTTTATAAAGATGTGCTGGAAAAAGATATCTGTACACAGTTGGCTGACTGGTTCTGGCAGCAATATCGTCTGCGTCTTCTGGTCAGAACCTTGTTGGTACAGGATAATTTGCCTCCATCGGCAAATGCGTATTATATCCCTGATCAGCCGGTTTATGCGCTGGAAGTTAAACCTGCCGAAAAAAGCTTTAGAAAAAATAAAAAGATCAACCTCAGTAAAGCAGATGCATTAAAAATAGAAGAAGTTCAGGAGGGTATGTCCAACATTACAGCAGAGGGAGAAGTATGGGACAAAAGTATTCAACGGATCAATGACGGACTTTTTGTCGTTACTTATTCAATATATGATCACACCTCTACTTTGCTGGTCAAGACTTTTTATAAAAAAGCAGAGGAAGATACAGTTCAAATAGGAGAATGGTATAAGTTTTGCGGGGATATTCGCTATGACAAGTTTGCTTCGGAAGTTGTCATGCATATGACTGCCTGTCAAAAAGTCAAAAAAGAGCCCAGACAAGACAAAAGCGAGGCAAAAAGAGTGGAGTTACACGCTCATACAAAAATGAGCTCCATGGATGGCCTGACAGAAGTAAAGGAATTGGTGGAATGTGCAGCCCGCTGGGGGCACCCCGCAATTGCCATCACCGACCATGGATGTATCCAGGCATTTCCTGATGCCTATAAAGCCGGAAAGAAATGCGGCATAAAAATTATATACGGAATCGAAGCTTATCTGGTGGAAAACGATCGTAAAGAAAAACCATGGCATATTATCTTGCTGGCTATTGACCAAACCGGGCTTTATAATATGTATCAACTCATCACCGGATCTTATATTGATTCATATTATCGCCGTCCTAAAATCCTCAAAAACATATTATCGCAAAAACGTGAAGGAATCATGATCGGTTCAGCCTGTGAGGCGGGGGAACTATACAGTGCGGTAGTTGCTGGAGCAGGAATGGAAGAATTGGAGAACATTGCGGCTTTTTATGATTATCTGGAGGTCCAGCCCCTTGCCAATAATCAATTTTTGATCAATGATGGCCGGGTGCCTGACCTGGAGACATTAAAAGATTATAATCGCTTGATCGTCAGGCTGGGAGAAAAACTGAACAAGCCTGTAGTAGCAACCGGAGATGTACATTTTTTGGAACCGCATCATGAAATTTTCCGAAAAATAATCCAGGCCGGTCAGGGTTATGAAGATGCCGAATCCCAGGCGCCCTTATATTTCCGAACCACTGATGAGATGCTGGAAGAATTTTCATATCTGGGGGAAGATACTGCCCGGCGGATAGTGATAGAAAACCCCGGTCTGATCAATGAAAAGATTCAAGCCTTAAAACCGGTTATTGACGGTTTTTATCCGCCCCGGATCGAAGGCGCGGAAGAGGAAATTAAAGCGATCTGTTATGAAAAGGCGCATCTTATTTATGGTGAGAAATTGCCGGAAATCGTTGAAGCCCGCCTTGATCATGAGCTGAGTGCTATTATAAAACACGGTTTTAGTGTCTTATATTACATCGCTCACAAGTTGGTCAAAAAATCCAATGAAGATGGCTATGTAGTCGGTTCCCGCGGATCGGTAGGCTCTTCCCTGGTAGCATATTTTACCGGTATTACGGAAGTAAACCCGCTGATTCCCCATTATGTATGCCCGAATTGCCATTATGCCAATTTTGCCGCCGGGTATGATGCTGCCTGTGGAGCAGATCTGCCGGACAGCATATGCCCGGAATGCGGCACCAGCCTTGTCAAAGATGGCTTTGATATACCTTTTGAAACCTTCCTGGGATTTGACGGCAATAAGACACCGGATATCGATCTCAATTTTTCCGGGGAATATCAAAGCCGCGCCCATCAGTATGTGGAACAATTATTTGGCGTTGATAATGTTTTCCGGGCCGGTACTGTGTCAACCATTGCAGATAAGACTGCCTATGGTTTTGTTAAGAATTATTTTAAAGACAGGCAAATGGAGGTAAAGGAATCCGAAGTCAACCGCCTGGTAAAAGGCATTGCCGGAGTGAAAAAAACCACCGGCCAACACCCCGGGGGACTTATCGTCGTACCCAAAGGACAGGATATCAATCGGTTTACTCCTTTACAGCATCCCGCCGAAAAGAAGGATTCGGGAATTACAACCACCCATTTTGAATACCACGCCCTGGAAGAACAACTGGTGAAGCTTGATATACTTGGCCATGATGATCCGACTGTGATTAAATCTTTGGAAGATATGACCGGAATCAAAGCTTCTTCTATCAAGTTATGTGAAAAAGAAACCATGAAGCTCTTTTCAGAAGTAAGTCCCCTGGGAGTAACTGCTCAGCAGATCGGGACCAGCGTTGGAACTTATGGGATACCGGAATTCGGCACCAAATTCGTCCGCCAAATGCTGGAGGCCACCAGACCTTCCACTTTCGGCGAATTGATCAGAATAAGCGGACTATCACACGGCACTGATGTGTGGTCTAATAATGCGGAAAAACTGATCAAAAACCAGGTGGCGAATTTAAAAGAAGTGATCTGCACCCGGGATGACATCATGACCTATCTGATCCGCCAGGGTATGGAGAAACTGCAGTCATTCAACATTATGGAAAAAATCCGTAAAGGCAAGGATAAACTCAATAAACAGGAAGTTGATGCCATGCTTGCATGCCAAGTGCCGAACTGGTATATTGAATCCTGCGATAAAATAAAATATATGTTCCCGAAAGCTCATGCAGTGGCATATGTGACCATGGCCTTCAGGATCGCCTATTTTAAAGTTTATTATCCCCGGGAATTTTATGCCAGTTTCTTTAGTATCCGTGCGGATGACTTTGATGCAGAAGCTGCCTTGCAGGGATACGACGCAGTAAAACTTAGAATTAAAGAAATAGAAAAAAAAGGTTTTGAGGCAACACCCAAGGAAAAAAATCTGCTGCCGATCCTGGAGCTGGCAATGGAGATGCTGGCCCGTGGTTTTGTTTTTTATCCCATTGATCTGTATAAATCTGATGCCAGCAAATTCATCGTTCAGGAAAAAGGTTTATTGCTTCCCTTTTCAGCTTTGCCTAATGTTGGCGCAGCGGCAGCCCAGGGAATTGTTCAGGCCCGTGAACAGGGAGAGTTCATTTCGATTCAGGATTTTCAGCAGCGTTCAAGACTTAACAAATCCGGTATGGATATTATGAGAAAATTCGATTGTTTTGGTGATTTACCGGAAGAAAGTCAAATTAGTTTGTTTGGTTAAACATAACTTGGAAATGCATGGGTTGAATATATTTTAACTATTGTGATATAATCTTAACGAAGCTTACTATATTGATTTCCAGCACAAGTGGGACCGAACCCACTTTTTCTTTTGCAGGGTATATGCTGACCCGGGAAACGTCGAGGTGATAATGATTAATGGATAAAGCAAGGCTTATACAAGTAGAGAATGAAATTGATGAAATTCTGCAGGCGATCAATGTTGAAATGGTTGCAATGGAATTTGTACGGGATAATAAAGCCTTGATTTTAAGGCTGTATATCGACAGCGATAACGGAGTGGATATGGAACTTTGCTCCCGGACAACCCGGGCGGTAAAGGATTATATTGATAAGGAAGATATTCATTATGATTATTTGGAGGTTTCTTCTCCGGGTCTGGACAGGGTGTTAAAAAAGGATAAAGATTTTATTCGTTTCACAGGGAAAACCGTCAAAATAAAAACCAATAAAGAATTTGATGGACCCAGAACCATAACAGGCATTTTAACAGAAGCGGACAGCAATTGCCTGCGAGTGGATACAGGGGAGAAGATTTTTGATATACCACGCCAATTTATAACCATAGCTCGGTTAAAACCGGAAATATAAGAGGGGGAAATAGGATGTCCAGTGAATTGATGCAGGCTTTAAATGAAATAGAAAAAGAACGGGGGATTCCGAAGGCAGCATTGGTAGAGGCGATTAAATCAGCCTTGAATACAGCTTACAAGAAAAACTATAGCAGCAATCAGAATGTAAGTGTCGAGATTAATGAAATTACTGGTGATATCAAAGTCTATGCCCAGAAGATGGTAGTAGAAGAAGTGGAAGACAGGCGTGTTGAAATCAAACTGTCGGAAGCGCGGGAACTTTATCCTGACTGCAAGTTGGAAGAACTGATTTATGTCGAAGAAACGCCCGCTAATTTTGGACGCATAGCTGCCCAAACAGCCAAACAGGTTGTGATCCAGAAGCTGAGGGAAGCGGAAAGAAGTTTGATTTACGAAGAATTCTTGCAGAGAGAAGGAGAAATCGTAACCGGTACCATTCAACGAGTGGAAGCCAAAACAGTTTTTATCAGCCTTGGCAGAACAGAAGGGATCATGCTGCCATCTGACCAGGTCGCTACTGAAAGATATGAACAGGGTCAGCGGATCAAAGCGTATATATATGAAGTGAAGAACACCACCAAAGGACCTAACATATTTGTTTCCCGGGCACATCCAAACTTTCTGCGGCGTTTATTTGAATTAGAAGTACCGGAAATATATGATGGGATAGTTGAGATAAAATCGATTGCCCGGGAAGCCGGGTTTCGTTCCAAAATTTCCGTTCACTCACTGGATGAAAAGATCGATTCTGTAGGTGCTTGTGTTGGCCCGCGCGGGATACGGGTGCAAAATATTGTATCAGAAATGGGCGGCGAAAAAATCGACATTATTAAATTTGATAAAGACCCGGAAAAATTTATTGCCAATGCGCTCAGTCCGGCCAAAGTTCTGGCAGTAACCATAGATGACGAACAAAAAGCAGCCCGGGTCATCGTACCTGATTATCAACTCTCACTGGCCATTGGCAAGGAAGGGCAGAATGCAAGATTAGCCGCCAAATTGACCGGCTGGAAGGTTGACATCAAAAGCGAGTCACAATGTATGGAGGAGAATGATCTGAATGGCGAAGATTCGTAAAATTCCCCAGAGAATGTGTGTAGGCTGCAGGGAAATGAAAAACAAACGGGAACTTCTTCGGATCGTAAGAACACCTGAGGGTAATATCGTTATGGACCTGACCGGTAAAAAGGCCGGAAGGGGAACTTATATATGTCCTTCGATAGAATGTTTTAATGAAGCTGTAAAAGGGAAACGACTGCAGAAGGCTCTGGAGCAGAATATTCCTTCGGAAGTACTGGAAACGGTAAAACAACAGGTAGAAGCACTTAATAATCAGCCTGGGTGAAGAGGTGACATGACAAAGAATGAATAAAATAATGAATCTGATCGGTCTGGCGCAAAAAGCCGGCAAATTGTCCAATGGCACTGAGTCAGTCAAAAACAGTCTGACCAAAGGAAAAGCCTTTCTTTTAGTGATAAGCAATGATATTGCAGAAAATACCAGGCAGGAGCTATTGAACAGTGCTGAAAGAGCAAAAGTTCCATGGATAATATCAGGCAACAAATATGAACTTGGCAACAGTGTTGGCAAGGAATATAGGGTGGCTGTTACGATAAATGATCACGGGATGGCACAGAGAATTTTATCGGAGATAAAAATAATGGGTGCAGAGGCAAATTGTACGGGGGTGATTTAATGGCAAAAATCAGAGTATATGATTTAGCAAAAGAATTGGGAAAAACAAGTAAAGAAGTAGTGGATATACTGCAATCAATGGGGATTGAAGTCAAAAACCATATGAGTACCATGGAGGATTCACAGGCGGCCTGGGTGAAGAAACAATTAACCACAAAACCTGAGGATGATAAGAAAGCACAACCACCGGCAGCAACAGACAAACAAGCTGCCAAAACCCAAGCCGGCAAGGATATTAATAAAGCAACTCCTCCAAAAACCGAGCAGCGCAGGCAGGAAACAACAAGGCGTCCAGTTTCCACTACGTCAGAAAAACCCTCAACTGTACCTGGATCACCAAAACCGCAAGCGGCTCCCCCGCGTCAGCCTCATGATCGTGAGCAAGGTGCCGACAGAAGATTTGACCGGAGCGGGCGGCCGCAATCTACGGCGCCCAATCAACGGCCGCAATCAACTGCTCCCAACCAGCGGCCGCAGTCTGACAGGCCTTATCGGCCTCAAACCGGGGATCGGCCCCAAAGACCACAGTCTGCTGACCGGCCTTACAGACGGCCTGATGGTACTCCAGCGAATGCCGCCCACAGCCAGCAGCCCAGGAGAACTGAACAGACCGGCAGACCTGGCTCGCCAGCAGCAAATGTAGGAAAGCCCGTCGTAAAAAAACCGGAGGCTTTCAAAAGTAACGACAAAAATGAGTCACACGTGGCTGATAAAAACAAGGGGAAAAAACCTTTTAATCAGACGCTGAATAAGAAAAGTATTGACACAATGATGCCAAGAAAAGATTACAGCCGGCCTAAAAAGTCAAAGCATAAACGCAAAAAGGAAGAAACGGTTCTTCAGACTCCGGAATTTATTGTAATTGGGGACTCCATTACGGTCAGGGAATTGGCGGAAAAATTAGCCAAAGGCACGGGAGAGATCGTTAAAAAATTGATGGATTTAGGGACCATGGCTTCCATCAACCAGGTTATTGATTTTGACACAGCGGAAATACTTGCCAGTCTTTATGAAGTCAGGGTTGAAAAAGAAGTGACCCGGGAAGAAAAGATCCTGGAAGAAATTATTGACAGCGAAGATGATTTGGTAATCAGGCCACCGGTGGTAACGGTTATGGGCCATGTTGACCATGGGAAGACTTCACTTTTGGACAGGATCCGCAAAGCAGATGTTGTGTCCGGTGAAGCCGGGGGAATCACACAGCACATCGGTGCATATCAGGTCAAAGTTAAAGGCAACCGCATTACCTTTATTGACACGCCCGGGCATGAGGCATTCACTGCCATGCGTGCCCGCGGTGCTAACTTAACGGATATCGTTGTATTAGTGGTTGCGGCAGACGATGGCGTAATGCCTCAAACTGTTGAAGCAATTAATCATATCAAGGCGGCGAATGTTCCTTTTATCGTTGCCATCAATAAGATAGACAAACCTGAAGCAAATCCGGACCGGATCATGCAGCAGCTGACAGAATACAATATCGTACCCGAAGAATGGGGCGGGGATATAATATTTGCTCCCGTATCTGCCAAATCAGGGGAAGGAATCGAAAACCTCCTGGAAGTGATACTGCTGGTGGCTGAAGTCAATGAAATAAAGGCAAATGTCAATCGTGCGGCTGAAGGGGTAATTATTGAAGGAGAACTTGACAAAGGAAAAGGAGCAGTCGCAACTGTCCTGGTGCAAAAAGGGACTTTACATGTGGGTGATTTCTTAATTTGCGGTTATAACTTATGTAAAGTAAGAGCCATGACCGATGACCGCGGTCGTAAAGTAGATAAGGCATATCCTTCCATGCCGGTTGAAGTTACCGGATGGGATGAAGTACCGGAAGCAGGAATGAAAGTCCAGGCGGTGGATGAAAAAGTAGCCAAGGAAATCATTAACCTGCGATTGGCAGATAAAAAAATAGCCGAACAAAAACAAAGCAGCAGGGTATCATTGGACGACTTTTTCAAACAGATCCAGGATGCGGAAGTCAAAGAATTAGCTCTGATTATCAAGGGAGATGTACAAGGTTCAGTAGAGGCATTAGCTCAGTCTTTATTGCGTCTGTCCACCAATGAAGTTAAAATCAGTGTGATCCATTCAGCAGTAGGAGCCATCACAGAGACTGACGTCATGCTGGCTTCTGCTTCCAATGCCATTATCATAGGTTTCAATGTTCGCCCTGACAGCAAAGCCAGGAAATATGCAGAAGATGAACAAATCGATGTCAGAATGTACCGGGTCATTTACGAAGCCATTGATGATGTCAAGCGGGCAATGGTAGGCTTGCTGGATCCCGAATATAAAGAGAAATATTTGGGCAGGGCGGAAGTCAGGATGACTTTCAAAGTACCCAATGTTGGTACCATTGGCGGGTCCTATGTGACTGACGGCAAAATACAGAGGAATGCTGAAGTCAGAGTATTAAGGGATGGTGTGATCGTATACGAAGGGAAACTTTCATCATTAAAACGCTTTAAGGATGATGTCAAGGAAGTTCTGGAAAACTTTGAATGCGGGATCGGTATCAAAGACTACAATGATATCAAGGAAGGCGACATTGTAGAAGCCTTTATCATGGAGGAAATACCCCGGCAAATATAGATTTTGGTATAATGACTGGGTCAACAGACGATAATAAATGCAACCACGACTGGGGGGTTGAAAAATGAGCAAGCGACGACAGGAAAGAATGGCAGTGGAAATGAAAAAGGTCCTCTCTCAAATCATTCAGGATCAAATCAAAGATCCGCGATTGGATTTCTCCACCATTTCCATTACCAGAGTTGATGTGAGCAATGATTTGAGTCATGCCCGGGTAAATTTCAGCGTCTTGGGCGATGAAGTTCAGCAGGATGAAACCAGTAAAGCTCTGCAAAAAGCCAAAGGCTATCTGCGCAGTGAATTGGCCAGAGAGATTCAGCTCCGCCATGCACCGGAACTTGAATTTCGTTTGGATAAATCGATCGAACATGGAATCAGGATATCATCATTGTTAGAGGAGTTGCGGGAAGGTGAAAGCCACAAAGACGAGCCGTAACAGCTGCCAGGTTATTGCCGGACAGCTTCTGGCCAGAGATTATTTTTTGTTAGTGGGACATATTATCCCCGATGGGGATTGCATTGGCTCTGTTGCAGCATTGCAGATGGGGCTTGAAGCGTTAGGGAAAAAAGCCGAGGTATTGCTGCCCGACCAGGTACCGGATATTTATAATTTTATATCCGTGACCGCTTCCTACAAATACCACTGGCCGGGTGATTTTCCGGTGGAAAATATCATTTATCTGGATTGCTCAGAAAACATGCGGGTCGGGGAGATCGTGGCGGCTCATATCAGCAGCAAAGTCACGACCTTTAATATCGATCATCATGCTACCAATGATAACTTTGCCGACTATAACTGGGTCGAGCCTGAAGCAGCAGCCACCGCGGAATTGGTTTTGGAATTATTAAACGCCATGAAAGTAAGTATCAATTCCGATATGGCGACCGCCCTTTACAGCGGGCTGGTTATGGATACCGGCAGATTTATGTATAGGAATACTTCAGACAGAACTTTGATTGCAGCTTCCCAACTGCTTAAAGCTGGAGCGGATCTTAACCAGATAAGGATCAATCTGTTTGAAAGCAAAGACCGGGAAGAAGTAAACCTTATACGCCTGGCCTTGAATAATCTGTCTGTGTCTGATGACGGACGTATAGCCTGGATATCATTGCCCTATAAGAAAGTTGAAGCGATCGGGGCTCTGCAAAGCCATCCGGAAAGTATTATCAATTATACCCGGGAAATCAGAGGGGTTGAAGTAGGAATGCTTTTCCGTGAAATCGAACCCGGTAAAATAAAAGTCGGTTTTCGAGCCAAAGAGAATATCGATGTAGCTGCCATTGCGGCTGTAATTGGCGGAGGAGGCCATCGGCAAGCTGCCGGGGCTGTTTACATGGGAACCCTGGCCCAGGCAAAAAAAACGGTTATTAAACTGGTCAAGGATGTGCTGGATTAAATTGCAGGGATTTCTTAATATTGATAAACCATCCGGAATGACGTCCTTTGATGTCATCCGCCAAATAAAAAAGAAATTTCCCCGTAAGTGTAAAATCGGCCATCTGGGTACACTGGATCCCATGGCGACAGGGGTTTTACCTGTAGCAATCGGGAACGCCACACGACTCATCGAATATGCTAATGAAAGTGCCAAGATATATATCGCAGCTTTTGTACTGGGCGGAGTTTCAGATACTCAGGATGCCTGGGGACATATTACGGTCTTGAAAGACCATGTGACCTGTGATGAAGAAGAATTGAAACAGGTGCTTGCGCAGTTTACGGGAAAGATCGAACAGATCCCGCCCATGTATTCGGCGGTACATCATAACGGCCAGCGCCTTTATGAATTGGCCCGTCAGGGCTTGGAGGTAGCAAGGGAGCCCCGGCCGGTAACCATCGAAACCATCGATCTTCTGGAAATCAATCGAACGGGTGATTTTCCTCAGATCATGATCAAAGTGATCTGTTCCCCAGGTACATATATAAGGACCCTGGTACATGATATAGGCTTCCGTTTAGGGACCGGGGCCTATTTGAACAGTCTGATCAGGGTTAAAACCGGAAGTTTTACTCTGGACGAGGCGGTTAAACTACAAGAGCTGATAGAAACCGATGATATAGGAGCCTATTTATTACCAGTCGATTATCCTCTTGGATATATGACGGCTTTGGAACTTACTGAGGAACAAGTCCTGCATGTTAAACAGGGCAGGGGGATCAAGGCCGCAAAACTATTAAATCAGCAAAGGGTCAGGCTATATGGAGAGCAGCAGTTGGCTGCCATTGCTTACTATGACTCAGAAGCGGGAATGCTTCGACCGGAAAAAGTCTTTATTTGAGGAGAAACAAATGGAATTACTATTTGACGTAGACTGTTTTAAGAAAAGCGACCGGGCACTTTATTTGGCTCTGGGTAATTTTGACGGTATTCATATGGGACATAAAGAGCTCATTAACCGGGCGGTTTCTCATGCACAGGCAAACCAGGGGATCTCAGCAGCTTTTATTTTTGAGCCCCATCCGATCAAAGTGCTCCGCCCCGAAAAAGCACCCAAGATGCTGATCACTGCGGAGAGGAAAGCACATTTGCTGAAGGAACTGGGACTTGATATTTTGATTTATCAGGAGTTTACCCGGGATATTTCCTACTGGACGCCGGAGCATTTTGCCCGGGAGATACTGGCAGACAAATTAGCCGCCCGGGAGGTATTTGTCGGTTTTAATTATTCCTTTGGACATAAAGGTCAGGGAACCCCTGAGCTGCTTCGAGTATTAGGCAAGGATCTGGGCTTTGGCGTGCAGGTCATTCCCCCCGTAGAAGTACAGGGACATTTGGTTTCCAGCAGTCTGATCCGTCAGCTGCTCAAAAACGGTGACATACCCAATGCAGCTGCAATGCTGGGGTATGAACCAATGCTGCAGGCGCAGGTGGTTCCGGGGGAAAACCGGGGAGCCAGTTTAGGATTTCCTACCGCCAATCTTAAATTCAGTGAAGATCTGATCATTCCTGGTCCCGGCGTCTATGCCGCACGGATCATCATCGATCAGAAAGTCTATAAAAGCGTTGTTAATATTGGGACCAAGCCAACTTTCCACGATAACTACCCGCTGACAGTCGAAGTCCATATCATAGACTTCAGCGGTGATGTTTACGGGGCGGAAATTGAATTGGTTTTTGTCCGCAAAATAAGAGATGAAAAAAAATTTGCCAGCATTCAGGAGTTAGTGGAACAGATCGGCAAGGATCGGGAGCAGGCAATAGACATTACTTCTTAAAAAGACAGGTAATTGGAGAAAGTTTACTTTTTCATCAGCCTGTGCTACAATTTACCTTGTCTTTTTATATGAAGAGAGAGCATACTATTTTTGAGAGCGGCAGAGCCCATGGCCTGTTAAATATACTTCAGCCAACCAGCTATTAAGAGCTGAGGAACCATTTGCTAGGTTTTGTGAGTCACCGACGCAGAACTTGGTTAATGGCGATTTTATAATGAGGAGGTGAAACCATTGGCTTTGACACCTGAGAAAAAACAGGAGATCATTAAGTCTTTTCAGATCCATGAAAATGATACCGGATCCCCTGAAGTGCAAATTGCTATTTTAACTGACCGTATCAATTATTTGAATGAGCATTTGAAAGTAAACAAAAAAGATCATCATTCAAGAAGAGGTTTGTTGAAAATGGTTGGACAGCGGCGTTCTCTGCTGGACTACCTGAAGAAAAATGATTTTGAGCGTTATCGTACCATCGTCACACGACTTGGTCTGCGCAGATAAGGAGCGGGAATGCCGCTCTTTAAATTTATTTATTTCTGCACATAATAAATGAAAGGAGGAATTTTTTTAGTGCGAGAATATTCGATCGATATCGGCGGAAGAACACTTACCATTGAAATCGGCAAAGCTGCAAAGCAGGCTAATGGTGCTGCAGTAATGCGCTATGGTGATACTGTGGTATTGGTGACTGCCACTGCTTCCAAAGATCCTCGCGAAGGGATAGACTTTTTCCCTTTGACAGTTGATTTTGAAGAAAGACAATATGCTGTCGGCAAAATTCCGGGGGGATTTATTAAAAGGGAAGGCAGGCCAACCGAACTGGCAACTTTGACGGCCAGAATCATAGACCGCCCGATTCGCCCATTATTCCCCAAAGGGTTTAAAAATGATGTACACATCGTTGCTACCGTTATGTCTGTGGAAAAAGACAACGCTCCGGATGTAACGGCTGTCATTGGCGCCTCCGTAGCACTGGGAATCTCAAATATTCCTTTTAACGGACCCATAGCCGGAGTAGTGGTCGGTATGATAGATGATCAATTTATCATCAATCCTACTGTTGAACAGATGGCAAAAAGTCAGATGCATTTGACCGTGGCCGGCAGCAAAGATGCGATCATGATGGTTGAAGGCGGAGCCAATGAAATACCTGAAAAAACCATGTCTGACGCTATTTTCTTTGCCCACGATGAAATCAGGAGAATCGTCGAGTTCCAGGAGACCATATATGCAGATGCAGCGCCAGTTAAGATGGAAGTTCAAGTGGAACCGGCCAATGAAGAGCTGGAGCAGGCGGTTCTGGATTTTGCCTGGGACAAGCTGGAAAATGCCGTAAAGAACCCTGATAAACTTGAGAGAGAAAGCCATATTGACGAGGTGAAAGAACTCACCTTACAGCACTTTGCTGAAAATTACCCCGATGAACAAAAGACCATTGCCAAGAAACTGGAGAAAATGTTGAAAGAAATCGTCCGCAAAATGATGCTGGAAGAAGGGGAAAGAGTAGACGGACGCAAGCTCAATGAGATCAGAAAAGTGACCTGCGAAGTGGGCTATTTGCCACGTCCGCATGGTTCAGGCCTTTTTACCCGCGGACAAACCCAGGTACTTTCCGTAACCACGCTGGGCGCCATAAGTGAAGAACAACGCCTGGATGGACTTGGTGTTGAAGAATCGAAGCGCTACATACACCATTATAATTTCCCGCCTTACAGCACGGGAGAGACCAAACCGATGCGTGGTCCGGGCCGCAGGGAAATAGGGCATGGAGCGCTGGCAGAAAGAGCTTTGGTACCGGTCATTCCAAGTGCAGAGGAGTTTCCCTATACCATCAGGGTCGTATCTGACGTATTGGAATCAAACGGCTCTTCTTCTATGGGCAGTGTCTGCGGCAGCACCTTATCCCTCATGCATGCAGGCGTACCTATCAAAGCACCGGTTTCCGGCATCGCTATGGGTCTGGTCAAAGAAGAAGATAAATTTGCCATCTTAAGTGACATTCAAGGAATCGAAGACGCTTTAGGGGATATGGACTTTAAAGTGGCGGGAACCGTTAACGGCGTAACTGCTTTACAAATGGATATCAAGATTTCCGGAGTAAGTCGTGAAATCGTTGATGCAGCTTTGAGCCAGGCCAACGAAGGGCGCAGTTTTATTCTGGGCAAGATGCTGGAAGCCATTGATAAACCCAATCCTACCCTTTCACCGTATGCTCCCCGACTGATCAGAATGCAGATCAATCCTGATAAAATAAGAGAAGTGATTGGTCCGGGCGGCAAGACAATCCATAAAATCGTTGACGAAACCGGCTGCAAAATAGATATCGAAGACGATGGCAGCTTGTTTATCATTGCCACCGACCAGGGTGCAGCGGATCAGGCCAGACATTTGATCGAAGCGATCATCGCTGAAGTCGAAGTTGGCAGAATCTATATGGGCACCGTAAAACGAATCATGGATTTTGGTGCTTTTGTGGAAATCATCCCGGGAGTTTTGGGTAACCAGGGCAAAGAAGGTCTGGTGCATATATCGCAATTAGCAGAAGAAAGAGTAAATAAAGTCAATGATGTGGTCAACATCGGCGATGAAATCCTGGTTAAAGTAACAGAAATAGATAAACAGGGCCGGGTCAATCTTTCCCGTAAAGCGGTATTAAAAGAAAAGTCCAGGAGCATTGATTAAATCAAGCTTAAAAGATTAATAAATCAAAAGGTAAACCGAGTATTCTCGGTTTATTTTCATTTAATAGCTTTCTTTTGCCGGTGAAAAAACTGAATAGGAATTTCCTCCTTGGAATACAAATAATTAAGTTGAAAATGCATAAACGGGGGGATGGTATGAGAATATTCTTTTTCACCAAAAAAGGTTTTATCCGCGGGATGAGCGGATTCGTATTTTTGGGGCTCCTGGCTTTTATTTTTTTGCAGATGATTAAGCCGCAGGTGGCTGCTGTTCCCGCCCAGGCAATTTATCAGGGAAACAGCGGCCAAAAGACAGTTGCCCTCTGTATCAATGTGGATTGGGGAGAAGAATTTATACCGGCAATGCTTGAGGCTTTCAAAGCAAATGACGCAAAAGTCACCTTTTTTGTGACCGGCAGGTGGGCGGAGAAAAATCCGGACCTGGTCAGGCAAATGCATGAAGAAGGTCACAGCATACAAAATCATGGCTATAAACATGTTCACTTCAATAACTTATCCGGTGAGCAAGCCCGGGAGCAAATCGTAAAAGGCGGCCGGATCATCAAGGAACTGACCGGAAAAGAAAGCGTATATTTTGCTCCTCCCTATGGTGAGTTCAATACGAATGTAGTGACTGTCTCTGAAAAACTGCACTATAAGTTGATCATGTGGAGTATCGATACCATCGACTGGCAAAAGCCCCCTGCCGATACCATCATCAAAAGGGTCATGAATCAATTGCACAACGACGCCATCATCCTCATGCATCCTACTCAGCCAACCGCCGAGGCCCTGCCGGAATTAATGACCCAGATCAGCGCATCCGGCTACCAAATGAAAACGCTGGATCAAATCGTTATTACAGACAATGAGAAGAAAGATAAAAATGAAAAAACCAGTCACTAAATACCTGCTGCTGTTATTGCTGCTGTTTATCAGCAGCTGCTTCCTTGTTGACACGGCTTCAGCAGCTCCATCCATCAGCTCCGGTTATTATTGTCTGCTGGACGGCAAAACAGGGCAGGTATTACTGGGGAAGAATCAGGATGAAAAACGCCCGGTTGCCAGTACCACCAAAATCATGACAGCGGTGCTTGCCGTGGAATATGCTGATCTGAGCGAAATTGCATCGGTCAGCCGCAATGCCCAGCTGACCCCTGAATATGCATTCGATCTGCGAGAAGGACAGACCTTGACCATCGAAGAACTCATCAAAGTTGCCTTGATGCGCTCAGCCAATGATGCTGCCGTGGTACTGGCCGAACATGTTGCCGGCGATGAAAGATTATTTGCCCATTTGATGAGCAAAAAAGCCTGGGTCCTGAGAGCTTGCAATACCCATTTTGAAAACGCTTCCGGCCTGCCCTCAGCCAATGGTTACAGTACAGCATATGATATGGCTTTGATCAGCCGTTATGCAATACGTCATGATTATATTGCCCGGACGGTAAGTACGGTCCAAAGCAGCTTCAATCATCCATCCTATAAGCAGCCTTTAACCATAACCAACAGCAATCTTTTACTGCAGAGTTTGCCGGGAGCGGATGGGATCAAAACCGGTACCACCAATGCTGCAGGTCGCTGCCTGGCTGCCTCAGCCACCAGGGAGCAAAGGCAATTGATCGCAGTATGCCTCAAATCTGGCAATCGCTTCGGAGATTGTGCCAGGTTATTGGAGTACGGATTTGCAAATTTCAAGCAGGTGAAAGTATTGGATGGGAAAACTCCTTTCAAAACTGCAAAATTAGCAGAAGATGAGGTATATCTCGATATATATCCTGCCCGTTCATTTAACTTGTGGTATGATGGGAAACAGCCTGACATTGCCAAAAAGGTTATTTTCAATTATGAAATCGAGCCGCCGGTTCAAAAAGGTGAACGATTAGGCAAGGTTCTGGTTTATGCCAATGGCAAGCACATCGATAGTATCGATCTGGTCAGCGGTCAGACCCTGAAAAGATCCCTGACGCCCAATTGGCTGAAAAGAATAATTAAAGGGAAAAATGAGTTATAAGCAGAATAATTACGAAAAGTGATAGTTGGAGGTAGTATTATTGACAGACTTGTGGAATTTAAACAGTAAAACCAAACTGGTGGTGCAAGAGATACCTTATGTGAAATCTGTTGCTATAGGCATTTATATTAAAGTAGGTTCCCGGCATGAACCTTTACATTTGACTGGTGCCAGTCATTTTATTGAGCACATGCTTTTTAAAGGCACTGAAAAACGTTCGGCCCGGGATATCGCCTCCAGCTTTGAGCGGATCGGCGGACAGCTGAATGCCTATACAGGCAAGGAATACACCTGTTTGTATGCACGTATTTTAGACGAGAATATGGAAATGGCGCTGGAGATCCTTTTGGACATGCTGTTTCATTCCCAGTTTATAAATAAAGAATTTCAAACCGAAAAAGGGGTCATTCTGGAAGAAATCAATATGAGTGAAGATACGCCGGATGATTTGGTCCATGAAATTTTTGCCCGGCAATTGTGGCAGGGTCATACCATGGGACTTCCTATTCTGGGAACCACTGAGACGGTAGCCAACTTTGACCGGCAGGAAATCTTGGATTTTTATCATCAGCATTATGTGCCGGCCAATATGGTAGTCTCCATAGCCGGTAATATTGACCGGGAAAAAGTCCGTGAGATCATAACAGCGGAAATGGATAAGCATAAAGCGGACCTTGTTGACAAGCCGCCGGTTAAGGCCGGGTATGGCGAGAATTTTATTCAACTGCAGGCCAAGGAAACGGAACAGATTCAAATCTGTGTTGGGGTGCCGGGCATTTCTTATCATGATGACCTGAGGTTTACGCAAAATGTTATGAACAGCATTTTAGGCGGCGGGATGAGTTCCAGACTGTTTCAGCACTTACGGGAAGAAATGGGACTGGCCTATTCGGTTTTCAGTTATGCCAGCAACTATTCAGACACAGGCAGTTTGGCTGTTTATATCGGTACCAGCCCGGGCAGGATCGCAGAAACTTTCCAGGGCTTAAAGCAGCAATTGGATGACCTGTGTGATAAAGGAGTAAGCGAAGAGGAAGTAGTGAGGACCAGACAGCTGATCAAATCCAGTATGTATCTGGGGATGGAAAGTGTCATCAATCACATGACCCGGAACGGAAAATCCGTCGTAATGTATGATAAGGTGACGCCCATTGATGAGGTGCTGGAAAAGATATTAAGCGTTGATGATCAGATGATAAAAGATCTGGCTGTCCGGTCATGGCAGCAGCAAAAAGTGTCTTTGGCTTGTGTAGGGCCTGCTGAAGTCTTGCCGCAGGCAGAAGCGGAATTTAAAAAATGGTGGTGCTGATATGAAGGTAGCTATCAAAAGAGTACATGCCAATGATTTGCCATTACCCAGGTATATGACAGAAGGCGCCTCGGGAGTTGACCTGTATGCTGCGGTTGAAGATGAGCAGATCATCAAGCCGGGGATGCATGCCTTAATCCCTACCGGCATTGCGGCAGCCATTCCGGTAGGATATGAAGCGCAGATCAGACCACGCAGCGGTCTGGCTCTCAAACATGGCATTACTTTATTAAATTCGCCTGGGACCATAGATTCTGATTACCGGGGAGAAATTCAGGTAATTGTTATAAATCTTGGCAGTGAAGAGTATATTTTGAAAAGAGGAGAAAGAATTGCCCAGATGGTTTTTACCCAGGTCGCTCAGGCGGAGTTAGTAGAAGTGGATGAATTGGATGAAACGGATAGAGGACCGGGAGGTTTTGGCCATACGGGAAAATGAGGGGGAATAGGATGCGTCTGAATGATCTGATCGGCAAAGAAATGGTTAATATTTATGATGGTATGCGAATGGGGATCGTCGGTGATTCTGACATGTTAATTGATCCGGATACCGGACGGATCGTTTCCATTATTCTGCCTAACCGGGGCAATGCTTTAAACTTCTGGGCTGATCGGCAAAAGCTGGTGATTCCCTGGGAAGCTGTCAAAAAGATCGGCAGAGAAGTGATTGTGGTAGATTTGGATCATACCCACATGCGGCTGAAAAATCATTCTATATAAATGAAAAAATAATTTATGAAAGCTGTGCAGATAGCACAGTTTTTTTTATTTATCGGGAATTCTATATAGAAAAAGGAAGTGCAGCCATGGAAGATAATCAACGGGACAAAGGTTCTTTTCCTCCCTGGAGTCGGATCCCTTCTTTACAGGAGATGACAGCTGAAGCCGGGGTCGATCACGACAGGTTCATACAATTTATCAAAAATAACAGAACAGCGGAAGAAATTTCCCGGCAAATGGGGATCAGCGTGGAGACTGCCAGAACACTTTACGAACATTTTATGCATTACGGGATCAGTTCAGTAATAGGTGGTGATTAGGCACAAACATCCTTGAAAATTTAGTTATAATACGCTAATATAATCTAAATTTAAAAGGAGGCCATTAATATGAATAATAGACTTGGCAAGGAAGGTCTCACCTTTGACGATATACTCCTGGTTCCGGGACGTTCAGAAGTATTGCCCACTCAGGTAGATATTTCTACCCGTCTGACCCGCAATATCAGATTGGAAGTTCCTATTATGAGTGCCGGTATGGATACGGTTACCGAGACCCGCATGGCAATTGCTATTGCCCGGGAAGGCGGAATAGGTATTATCCATAAAAATATGACCATTGATGAACAGGCCAAAATGGTCGACCGGGTAAAAAGATCTGAACATGGTATCATTACTGATCCGTTTTTCTTATCCCCGGATAATAAGATCCAGGATGCTCTGGATATCATGGAGCATTACAGGATATCAGGAGTACCTATAACAGTAGGGAAAAAACTGGTGGGGATCATAACTAACCGGGACATTCGTTTTGAAACAGATTTTGACCAGCCGATCAAAAATGTTATGACCAGTGAGAGACTGGTGACGGCACCGGTGAATACCACCATGGATCAAGCCATGCAGATCCTGCGGAAATACAAAATTGAAAAACTGCCATTGGTTGATGAGAATTATAACTTAATGGGTCTTATTACCATCAAAGATATTGAAAAAAATATTAAATACCCGCACGCAGCCAAGGATCTGCGCGGCAGACTGCTGGTGGGAGCAGCGGTAGGTACAGCCAGGGATACCATGCAAAGAGTTGAGGCTTTATTTAAAGCAGGAACAGATGTGATCGTAGTGGACACCGCCCATGGACATTCCTCTGGAGTCCTGGATATGGTAAGTAAAATCAAAGGTGTGTATCCGCAGCTTGAATTGATTGCCGGCAATATTGCCACAGGACAGGCGGCGGAAGATCTTATCAAAGCAGGTGCGGATGCAGTCAAGGTAGGTATTGGGCCGGGCTCCATCTGTACCACCCGGGTGATTGCGGGGATTGGCGTGCCGCAGATTACTGCAGTTATGGATTGTGCTGAAGTTGCAGCCAAATATGATATTCCCGTGATCGCTGATGGCGGCATCAAATATTCCGGAGATATCTCCAAAGCCATAGCCGCCGGCGCAGATGTGGTGATGCTGGGGAATTTACTGGCGGGCACGGAAGAAAGCCCGGGGGAAACTGTGATACTGCAAGGGCGCAGTTATAAGATCTATCGCGGCATGGGTTCCCTGGGAGCCATGTCTGAAGGAAGCAGTGACCGTTATTTCCAGGAGGATGCTAAGAAACTGGTTCCTGAAGGCATTGAAGGAAGGGTGCCATATAAAGGGAATATTTCGGATACCATTTTCCAATTAGTCGGCGGTCTGCGAGCCGGAATGGGATACTGCGGTGTGAAAAATATCCACGAAATGAAAACCCAAACCCAATTTATCAAAATAACCAATGCCGGATTAAGCGAGAGTCACCCGCACGATATTTCCATTACTAAAGAGGCTCCGAATTACAGGGTATTATAATGATGGTCGAGGCGCTGATCAGAATTGCTTTGGCAACGCTGGTTGGATTCATTATCGGATATCTTAGCTGGATCAGAAATATAAGGGTTTTTATCATTATTACAGTAGGGGCAGCCCTTATAACCATCACCTCTGTGGATTTTTTTAAACTGTTGGATTTGCCCTGGATTGCTGATCCGGGGCGTATTTCTGCCCAGGTTATTGCCGCCCTTGGCTTTTTGGGCACCGGTTTGATTTGGATCTCAGAGGACAGCAAAGTCAAAGGTTTGCCGGTGGCCGGAAGTTTGCTGGTTGCTGCCATAGTCGGGATCCTGATCGGGATAGGCGATACCAGGACGATACTGGCAGTTATTTTTTTATTGCTGCTGTTTTATTTTTTATCACATGTAGAATTCAAAGTCAGACGCAAGTATCGGCAAAAATCAAAAAATACGGGGAGCTAAGTCCCCGTATTTGACGCAGGTATTAAAGATTTGAATGGGTCACACTGCGTTCGGCGATTTCAATCGCTTTGGTAACGATATTCCCGCAATCTCTCGAACTGACTGCGCCCCAGCCCTGGGATGCAACAATCTGATCTACGCCCAACTCTTTTGCAATTTCATATTTAAGCTGTTCGGACATTTTGCTGTTTCTCCTGGCCATATAATAAACCTCCTCATCACCTGCATCAATTATTATTGTGCTCAAAATGCATATAATTATGGCTGGATTATTATCAATTTAATAACATTGATTGACCTTTATGCCTTATGTTAGATAGACTATAAATGATTAGGAGGTTGATATTATGCGTTATGAAGGGAATGTTTTCCGTCCTCCCAGTGAAGCGAGGAGTTATATTTTACAATGCACGGTTGGCTGCACCCATAATCGTTGTACATTTTGTGCTATGTATAAAGATAAGAAATATCATGTGCGGCCTATGGCGGAGATAAAAGAAGATATTAAAATGGCCAAACGATATTACCATGACGTGGAAAAAGTTTTTTTAGCTGACGGTGATGCATTAGCGATGGAAACCACGGATCTGATCGAGATCCTGGAGGAACTTTATAAAACCTTCCCCAGTTTGCATCATGTTGGGATCTATGCCAGTCCCGACAGCATCCTTGCCAAACAAATTGCCGAGTTGACAGCGCTGAAGGCGGCAGGCCTGACCATTGCCTACTTGGGAGTGGAAACCGGCGACCCCGACCTTTTGCAGGATATCCGCAAAGGTGTGACCTATGATGAGATGGTGGAAGCGGGAAAACAAATAAGACGGGCTGGTATCCTGCTTTCCGTCACTGTTTTGCTGGGCCTGGCCGGACGGACCCCGAAAGCGGTTTCACATGCAGTCAATACCGCGAAGATCTTGAATGAAATGAACCCGGATTATATCGGAGCCTTAACCCTGATGCTGGTGCCCAGGACAGAACTTTACCGGCGCATGGAAAGAGGCGAGTTCGAATTGCCCGGACCCTTTGAGATACTGGATGAAATGCGCATTTTAATTGGACATTTGGAAGTCTCCGGGACTGAATTCAGAAGCAACCATGCATCCAATTATTTGCCGATCAAAGGGCGCTTGCCTGAAGATAAAGAAAAAATGCTGGCCCTGATCAATGAAATTATCAGGAAAAATGACCGCAGTTATCTGCGTCCTGATTATATGCGTGCTTTATAAAACATTCGGCCCAAGACCATTAAAAAATGAAATCTGTTGATTCTATCATTATTCAGGAGATATTCCTGTTCAGGGGATGTCTCCTTCAGACCGTCAAAAAAGGCTCATAGCTGCGTTAATACGGAACCCTCGTTCAATCGACGTACCTCCTGTACGCCTTAGTCACGGGGCTCCCGAATGCCTTGCTCTAAGCCTTTTTTGCTCGGTCTGCCTGAATGCAACTTGTTTGACACCCTGCGGGAGACATACCCGTATCTTCGCTGCTTCGCCTGGACATTTGATCTTGCTCTCTACCTTACCTTCTTTTCATTTGATCTGCCGCTTCATATATCCGAAAATCAAGTTTTGCCTGACTCAAATTATTGTTTATTAAAATAGTGAGATTTTGGCAATAATCGAAATAAAGGCTTGAAAACAAGAGAGGGAAAATATGATGCGCAGATTTCGTTTGCCACTGGTGGGCTTGCTGGTGATCATGGTGTTATGCAGTGGATTTGCCTTCGAGCTCCCGCCGGTTGAAGTTCCCGAACCATCCACAATCTATGATATTAATGGCAATGTCATTCGGGGGATCAGCGAAACCAATATCATTTATCTAACCCGGGAAGAGATCCCCGCCAGTTTTTCCAATGCCATCATTGCGGTGGAAGATAAAAACTTTTACTCCCACTTTGGGTTGGACCCCATCGGGATCCTCAGAGCAGCATTTAATAATCTGAAAGCCGGCAGAATTGTTGCGGGAGGCAGTACCATCACCCAGCAGACGGCGAAAAATCTGTTTCTTACCCAGGAAAGGACCTGGCTGCGTAAATTTAAGGAATTGTTGTATGCCATCCAGCTGGAACGGAAATACAGCAAAGATGAAATATTGACTTTTTATTGCAACAGTATCTATTTCGGACAGGGGGCTTATGGTCTGGAAGCAGCGGCCCGAACTTTTTTTGCCACTCAGGCAGGGGAATTGTCTTTGGCCCAGTCAGCCCTTTTAGCCGGGATCACCAATTGGCCTGCTCAATATGATCCTTATGTAAATCCGGATAAAGCAAAAGAAAGGCAGAAGATCGTACTTGCCCGGATGATGGAAGAGGAAATGATCAGTGAAACAGAGTTTAATAACGCCCTGAATGAAGAATTGAACTATCAGAGCGCGCGTTTCATCGGCGGGGATGCCCCATATTTTGCCGCGCTGGTTACGGATTATTTGAAAAAAAATTATGATGAACGCAGCATTTACCAGGAAGGAATGCAGATCTATACCACTCTGGATCTTACCATGCAGAAGGCAGCGAATCAGGCATATTTGGAAGGCGTGAAAGACTTTCCGGCTGATCTGCAGGCTGCCCTGGTAGCGGTGGACCCGGCTAACGGTTATATCAAAGCATTAATAGGCGGGAGGGATTTTAACCGGGCGCCTTATAACCGGGTCCTGGCAGAACGTCAACCGGGCTCCACTTTTAAGCCGATTATGTATTCATTGGGTATTGATTTAGGACTGACACAGGCGGATATGTTTATGTGTGACGAATACCAATATAAACTGGACAATGGTGATACATACAGGCCAACCGACTACGGGGATGAACCTTTCCATTATAAGCGATTCACGGTCAGGGAAGCACTGGCTAAATCTGATAATGTGATCGCGGTCAAAATCAATGAAATGCTGGGGCCGAAAGCAGTTGCGGCCCAGGCTAAACGCTTTGGGTTTCAGGGAGTGCAACCGGTTTTGTCGCTGCCTTTAGGTTCCAAAGAAGTGAAACCTCTGGATATGGCTGCAGCTTATGCGGTTTTTGCCAGCGGGGGGATATACAGCCAGCCTGTTTATATACTAAGTATCAAAGACCGGCAGGGAAGAATCCTGGAACAAAATCAAGTACGTCAGCAAAGAGTCATTGGTGAAGAAACCGCGTATATCTTAACCGATATGCTGAAAGCTGTTCTGCAGCCCGGGGGAACCGGTTCACGTCTCAGTTCAATATTTGACCGGCCGGCAGGAGGAAAAACCGGTACCACTGATGATTTTAACGATGCCTGGTTTGTAGGCTTTACTCCTGATCTTTGCTGTGCTGTCTGGGTCGGTTATGATGCAGACCGTACAGCGAATTTAACTGGCGGAGCCGCCGCAGGGCCAATATGGGCTGCCTTTATGAAGGGAGCTTCGGTTGGCATTCCGGAAAAAGACTTTGTAAAACCATTTAACGTAAATCTTATAAATGTTTGTCTGGACAGCGGCATGATTGCTGTTGAAGGCTGCCAAAGAACGAATACGATGGCTTTTGTGAAAGGCTCTGAACCAGGCAGTATTTGTTATTTGCATAGTCATGTCTGGGAATGGATGCTAAATGATGAAATCCTTCCGCCGGCTGAAGACGAATAATTAATTCCTGAAAGCTCCTTAAAAGCGCTATAATAGTGATTAATATTTGCGTAAAGGGGCAGACATGAAAAAACAAGAACTTCTACAGGGAATGCGTGATTCCATACCCATCGTTTTAGGATATTTCCCCCTTGGATTTGCTTTCGGGGTTCTGGCAGTTCAGGTTGGTTTGAGTATTTTCCAGGCTGGACTGATGTCGATCCTTTGCTTTACCGGAGCCGGACAATATATAGCGATTGGCGTCATGCAAGCGGGCGGAGCGGTTGTAACGGCGATCCTGGCAAATATATTGGTCAACCTGCGTTACTTTTTATTTGCCACTTCCATGGTCCCGCATTTTAAAGATTTGCCGGCGGTCCCTGCTTCTCTTTTATCCTATGGACTAACAGATGAGACTTACGCAGTGGCAATCAACCGCTACCAGACCAAACCTGCCACCATTGCCTATATGGCAGGCTTGAATCTGACTTCACACCTTGCCTGGATTACCAGTACTTTTATTGGAGCGGCTCTGGGCATGTTGATCACCAACACTGATCAATATGGATTTGGTTTTGCTTTGCCGGCCATGTATACTTGTCTGATGGTGCTCATGATCAGCAAAAAAAGCGATATCATCGCAGCCATATGCGGGGCTTTGGCTTGCCTGCTGATGGGCTATTTCTTTCCGGAATCAATGGCCAATATGTCCAATATTATAATTGCCACGTTAGTGGGAGCAACGATAGGAGTT
This sequence comes from Syntrophomonas sp. UBA1368, assembly GCA_002305965.1. Classification (GTDB taxonomy): domain Bacteria; phylum Bacillota; class Syntrophomonadia; order Syntrophomonadales; family Syntrophomonadaceae; genus UBA1368. The sequence continues at coordinate 7,943 of DBRM01000066.1, read as the reverse complement.
ATGATACATGAGTACGACTAGCATATTTATTATGATTTTCGGTGTATCCCTGGTCAGTCTTCTGCCCAGGATCCTGCCGATCGCATTATTATCACGGTTAACCTTTCCGCCCTTGATGATTCGCTGGCTTTCCTATGTAGCCCCGGCAGTATTAGGGGCACTGACTGCCTTAAGTGTTCTGGCCCCCCAGGGCAGAATCGATATAAGCGCCGGCAATTTATTTATCTGGGCCTTTATTCCTACCCTGTTTTCAGCCATAAAGACCCGCAGTTTGTTTATAACGCTGATCGTTGGTATCTTATCCATGGCATTGTTGTATAATCTGGTATAGCATAGCAGGAAAATTACACAGAAAAGGCTAATTAATAATAATTATCACTAATGGCATCTGCTTTTTATAAAACATACAATTAAGTATAAGCATTTTGTTGATGAAATGGGGAGGATATGCCTTGAATATAAATAAACACCGGGTAAAGATCAAAGATTTGAGCAAAAAAACCAACCCAGCGGTTTTTAAATTCAACACTACGGCAGAAGTTGAACCGCTAAAAGGCATTATCGGACAAGATCGGGCAGTACGTTCACTGCAGTTTGCCCTCGATATAGATATCCAGGGTTACAACATCTATCTGGCGGGTGCCTTTGGTACGGGCAAGACTACTTTAGCCTCCGATATGGTTATGAAAAAGGCGGAAAAAGAAGCCATACCTCCAGATTGGTGTTATGTATATAATTTTAAAAATCCGGATGCCCCGAAGGCAATTTCTCTGCCTGCCGGTCAGGGCCTTAACTTTAAAAAAGCGGTCGCCGCCAGTATTGAAAATATTGTTCAACAAATCACCAAAACTTTGGAAAGTCAGGAATACGAGCAGCAAAAAAATCTGATCTTAAATGAGTTTATGGAAGAAACCAATAACCGCTATCTGCAGTTGGAAGAAGAGGCACGCACCTACGGGTTTACGATTTCCCGCAACCAAAGCGGCATATCCAGTGTACCGTTAAAAGACGGGGAACCTATGAGTCAGGAAGATTATTTGAATTTGACTGATGAAGAAAGACAACAGTTGATGGCCAACAGCACCACCGTGCAGGAAAAAATGGCAGTCGCTCTTCGTAACTACCGCGAAGGCGAAAAAATCGTCAAAGAAAAACTTGCCCAACTGGAAAGGCTGACTGTGCAGCAGGTGGCCACACCCTATTTTGATGAACTGGCAACCCAGTTTAATGGGGTCGGTGAGGTAGGGGAATATCTGGATGAGATGCAGCAGGATCTGCTGGAAAATATAGATGCCTTTGCCAGGCCCGAAGAAAAAGGGGTGAGCGCCCTCTTTCGCCTGGATAGAAGAGACCCTCTGAAAAAATACCAGGTCAATCTTTTCATTGATAATTCACATTTGCAGCATGCTCCGGTTATTTATGAACCGAACCCCAATTTTGCCAATCTGTTCGGGCAGATCTTATATGAAAATGAATTTGGCATATTGGCTACTGATTATTCCAAAATCAAGGCAGGAGCTTTGCACAGAGCCAACGGCGGTTATCTTATCCTGCATGTATGGGATTTGATCAAAAACTTCTATGTGTGGGACGGTTTAAAAAGGGTTTTGAAAAATGAAGAGATAACCATCGAAAGTGTGGGAAGGATGATGGGCATCACCAATACTGAAAGCCTGCAGCCCCAGCCTATTCCTGCCAAAATCAAAGTGATCCTGATCGGGGAATCCATATACTACCATCTGATCTATTCCCAGGATGAGGAATTCCAGAAACTGTTTAAAATAAGAGCTGATTTTGATGATGAAATGCCCCGCAGCCGCAAACATGTTTATGAATATGCGCAGTTTATCGGTTCGGTATGCAACGAAAAGAATTTAAGACATTTTGATGCTGAGGCAGTGGCGGCAGTGGTGGATTATAGCAGCAGAATGGCAGATGATCAGAGCAAATTATCAGCTTCCTTTAATAAATTGGTGGAAATCATTTATGAAGCGGATGCCTGGGCCAAAAGTGCCAATAGTTCAATTATCCGTGCCAAACATGTACAAAAAGCCATAAGCGAAAAGAAGTATCGTTCTTCCATGAGCGAAGACCGGGTACATGAATATATTGTCCGCAATCATTTGCTCATCGATGTTGATTCATCAAAAATCGGGCAAATAAACGGTCTGGCAGTGTTTGCCATGGGGGATTACAACTTCGGGCGTCCGGTCAGGATCACTGCCAAAACTTTCATGGGAGAAAAAGGGCTGGTAAATATTGAACGGGAAATAAGACTGAGCGGCACCATCCATAGCAAGGGCATTCTAACATTAAGCGGGTATATGGGTGCCCAATATGCGCAGGATAAACCTTTAAGCATATCGGCCAGTCTAACTTTTGAGCAGAGTTATTCAGGGATCGATGGCGACAGTGCTTCCAGCGCCGAGTTATATGCGTTATTGTCCAGTTTGGCTGAAGTGCCGATCTACCAGGGGATCGCTGTTACCGGATCAGTCAATCAAAATGGAGAAATTCAACCGGTGGGGGGTATCAATCAAAAAATTGAAGGCTTTTTCAAAACCTGCCAGTCTTTAGGCTTAAACGGCAGGCAGGGAGTGATCATACCTATACAAAATGTCTCCCAATTGATGCTGGATGAAGAAGTCGTGCAAGCCATCGGACAGAAGCAATTCAATCTCTGGGCGATAAGCCATATTGACCAGGGCCTGGAAATACTGACTGGCAAGGAAGCCGGTATAAAAGATGAATTCGGCAGATACCCGGCTGACAGTATCCATGGTTTGGTAGATCAGAAACTGCATCAATGGAATGAGCAGAGACAAACCGGGAGTAATGGCATGAGACGCAGAACGCCAGGCGCCAAAGCTTACCAGCCAAAAAGGAGGAGAAAAGTACAGTGAAGAAAAAAGGGGTACTCCTGCTATTCATTTTACTTATAGCTCTTTGCATCGGAGGATGTGATTTTGATCCTAGAGATTACTGGGGTCAGGATCGGGACGAGAAAGACCAATTAATAAAAGTTGAGATCTTTTTTACCGACGATGAGCAGCTTACCGGTTATGTGAAAAACTTAGGCATAGAAAAAGACGGTACCGTTTATGTAGGCGGCTCTTCACTGAATTATCTGTACGACAAAAATGGCAATATAGTCGGTTCTTTCAATTATCAGCGGGTCCTTTACATGAAAATAATAAATGAAGCCAAAACAGATTAACGAAATACACAGGGGAGGGGATTTAAATGGAACATATTGCTGCCAGATGCATGCTTTGCGCCAAAGTTTATGAGGTCGATGAAGAGCATAAGGATTATAAGAAGTTAGTGGAGAAAAAAGAAAAACTACCGGGATTCATATGTGACTATTGCAGTAATAAGGTTCGATATGAGTCGGACGAAGCCAATAAGCAAAAGAAACCTATGTAAGTTTACAGGTACCCTATGAAAAAGATTACCATTACAAAAAATGATGGCGGAAAGTTAGCTGCATGGCTGAGTATTCCCTCAAATGCACGTTATTTACTTATTATTTGCCATGGTTTTACCGGTGCCAAAGAAAACCGGGGCAAAATATTTCCTTTTGCCGCCGCCTTGAATGCAAGGGGAGCAGGGGTACTGGCATTCGATTTTTCAGGATCCGGGGAAAGCAGCGGTGACTTCTCCTCGGTTACCTTAAGCAGTCAGACGGATGATTTGCAGTGGGTAATACAATATGCCGAACAGGAATTCGGGCTGTCTTTGATCCTATTGGGGCGAAGCTTTGGCGGGAGCACGATCATCGCCATGCCGCAGCAAAGGGAATCCATAAAAGGCTATATTTTCTGGTCAGTACCCATTGATCTAAAGAATACTTTCAGGAAAGTATTGGGTGACCTGTATGATCAACTGGAGGCAGGTAAAGCCGTAAACATGATGAATGGGGACAGGCCATTTACATTGCAGCCTGATCTGGTACTGGAATTTCAAAAAATTGACCTTAAACAGAATCTTTCAGCCCTGGGTAACAAACCAGTCCTGATTTGCCATGGCAAAGCGGATGAAGTGGTGGCCTTCAGCGACGCGGTAAACATGCACCAAACCCTATCCCAGTCATCACTGGCACTGGTTGACCAGGCTGATCACCGGTTTACGGAATTTACTGAATTAAGAGTAAGAATCACGCTTAAGTGGCTGGAAGATACGTTTCAATTGAGGTGAACTGTGGATATTCTTCAATATTTCTGCCGCTATGACTGCCCCTATTATCCCTGCCATGATTTGCTGGAAATCAATTGCTGCTTTTGTTATTGCCCCCTCTATTCGTTAACAGACTGCGGCGGTGACTTCACCATCCTCAAAAACGGACTGAAAGACTGCAGTAAATGCCTGCTGCCTCACATAATAGATAACTTTGAATATATCCTTACCCGCTACCTTAATGATGTTTCCCCCCAATCATCCGGCACCAAATAAATTTGTCCGGCACGAAACCTTTCTGATCAATTCTGACATTGCCCAAGGCTCAGTTTATAAATTGCTGTATTGAAAATGGCCGACCAGGTAATAACTAAACCGAAAGCAACAAATTATATTGAAGGTGTGTGCCATGAATCTCATCATTATTCGTACAGTGATACTGTTTGCGGCTACAGTTGTTTTTCTTCGACTGATGGGGAAACGCGAAATAGGCCAGCTGCAGCCTTATGAACTGGTGATCATCATTATGATTTCTGAATTAGCAGCAATTCCGATGCAAAATACCAGCATCCCTATAATAAACGGTCTGATTCCCATCTTCATACTATTTGCTGCCCATGTGACCCTGTCTTTTTTAGCCTTAAAAAGCGAGAGTGCCCGGGCGATCATTTGCGGGAAACCAAGTGTTTTGATCGAAAACGCTGTACTAATGGAAGATGAAATGCGAAAACTGCGCTATAACATCAATGATCTGCTGGAACAATTGCGGCAGAAGAATGTAAGTGATATTGCCGATGTAGAATTTGCCATCCTGGAAACCAGCGGTAATTTAAGCGTATTTTTAAAATCAGATAAAAGACCGGTACAGCCTGGTGATTTAGGGATCGATCCCGGTCAGGAAAGCCTGCCGGTCACCCTGATTACGGATGGAAAAGTGAATCATAAAAATTTGCACAAGATCAATCAGGATATTGCCTGGCTGGAACAACAACTGAATCTAAAAGGAACCACCTGTAAAAAGGTATTTTATGCGCATTTAAATACCAAGGGACAGTTATTTATTCAGAATAAGCGCTAAACTAAAGGAGCTGCTATGAGAATATTCATTTCTATTGTGATTGCGGCCGCCATTATTGTAGGTGCCGGTATTTGGGTCAATGATTCATTACAGGAAGCCAGCGATCAACTCAGTGATCAAATCAACCTGATATGTAAAGATATAAAAAGCGGGGACTGGGAAAGTGCCAAACAAAACACCAGAGATCTGGAATCCAAATGGCAGCATAATGCCGGTTGGTGGCCGGTGGTTCTTGACCATCAGGAAATGGATAATATTGAATTTTCCCTGGCAAAAGCCAAAGAGTTTGTGGCAGAGGAAAACAGTACGTTGGCCTTAAGCCAATTTGCGGAGATGAAATTAATGATCGAACATCTGCCTGCGAAAGAAAAAATCAATCTAAAAAACATTTTGTAAATTGGATAGAGGTCTGCTGACAAGTAAGGGGCAAATAGGCAAAAAGATCAAGATCGAGTAAAATAAAAAAGAAGAAAAAATCAGGAAAGAAAGGATCAGGATAAATGGATAAGAAAATTGCCTTTATTGGGACCGGCAATATGGGCGGTGCCATTATTCATTCCGTTTGCCGGGCGATTCCGGCAAAAGAAGTAGTAATTACCGATATAGACCATAAAAAGGCAGCCGATATGGCTGCTGATCTTGGCTGTGTACAGGTGGATGATAATGCCGCAGCGGTCAAAGCTGCTCATTATATCGTTCTTGGAGTTAAGCCTCAAGTGATGCCTGCCGTCCTGAAAGAAATTACTCCTGTTCTTCAAGACTGTAAAGAAAATGGCAAGCAGCGAATTCTGATTTCCATTGCCGCCGGCTTAACCATGGAAAAAATCAAGGATATTCTGGGCGAAGCGGGAAACGACTTGCCGATCATACGCATTCTTCCTAATACTCCGGCAATGATCGGCGAGGGACTGATGATCATCATTGCCGGCAGCGATGTCGCACAGGATGAAGTTAACGGACTCAGGGAATGTATCAGAACCTGCGGTAAAGTGGTGCAGATTCCGGATGAAAAACTGGCTGATGCGGCTATGGTGATGGGGGGATGTACTCCCGCCTTTACATATATGTTTATTGAAGCACTGGCAGATGGCGCAGTGACCGTGGGATTAACACGGGAACAGGGATATATATTTGCCGCCCAGGCAGTAAAAGGCGCCGCAGCTATGGTGCTGGAAAACGGTGGACACCCAGGCGAACTGAAAGATGCGGTGTGTTCACCGGGTGGCTCAACCATAGTAGGGGTAGGGGAGCTGGAAAAGAACGGCTTCCGCAGCGCCGCGATCCAGGCCGTTGTCCAGGCATGTCGGGCTACTTCTGCATTAGGCAAATAAACTTTTTCCAGCTTTTGTTCAAAAAAGTTCAAAAAGCCGGCCTTGCGGCCGGCTTGTCTTTAATAGATTACCAACAGTTAAACTCCCTATGTTTACATACAGAGTACCTTTGGCTTAAGCTGCGATGATCATGGGCTGGTTTGCGGCAATCAGTCAACAGGGCCAGGAAGTGGTTGGCCTCACGTAATACATGGTCTGCCAGGAGAGGAATTATGATTGACCTGATCTCGCAGGCCAGAATGAGTTCATTTGCAGTGCTTTTAAAATCCCGGATATCTTCTACTGCCTGGATCTCATCTCTCATAAGTTGTGGAGGAATGCAGCCATCCTTTTTCTCAATTTGCTTTACGCTCTTCTCCAAGCGGAAGAACCGACGGGCAAATTCGTCGGCAGTCATGATCAGTTCTTGTTCGGTGGGATCCAGCAGATGGGCGATAAACTGTGAATGTTCAGCCATTATACGATCCCAGAAACGCTTTTCCTCGATGATCTCTTCGGTGGGATCAAGAACGATACGTTTTTGCAGCCTTTGCAGATGGTCAACGTAGAATAGCGCTTCTCGCCTTATGTGCTCTATCAGCAAGGGAAAGTTCCAGGTGAAAAGACTACAATCAAGCATGCCCTCCAAAACATCAGTTTTCAGATCTATAAGGGCTCTGGTTTCACGGATGACCCGATTGTTGAACCTTTCAACCTGATCCTCCAGGGCAGGGTCTCCCGGGCCAGGTCTGAGCATGGTCTCCCTTTTGGTGAGGCAGATATCAAATGGAATGCCTGACAGAAACTCAGTTTTTTCTTCGGCCTCTATGGTGTTGTCAGTGACCACTTCACCTGACTGCAGAACACATTTGCTTACATTGCAGTTGGCTAAATCCACCGCTTCCCTCAGCAACTCTTCGAAAACGACCCGAAAACGGTCAGCCCGCCGGATCAGATCAGCGTTCTTTGCTACAAAAGCGGCTTCAAGAAAGAATGAGTGCTCCTTCATAATACGCAGGAAGAACAAATGCAGATCGAGTGATTTCTGCACAAATTGTGCGGGTGTAAGTTTGGACATACCTATTCTCCTTTCTTTGATGCTATATACATATAGTATGAATCTGACCTGTATTTGGTTAACGAGGAACCATATGGAAAGAGAGGAATCGGTTACTGCTACACGAAGGAAAGTCGGACGACTAGGAGACAACCCTAATAGCTATAACCAATAAAAGACCTAACGAGTGATGGTTCTGGTTGATTATGTAGAATAAATCGTGCTTTTGCGCTTTGCACAGGCACAAAAACCAAAAAAATAGCACTTTCATGTCAACTGAAAGTGCTTATTTATTAAGTGGTACGCCCGAGAGGAATCGAAC
>DBRM01000019.1:18099-18270 GCA_002305965.1 Syntrophomonas sp. UBA1368 | reverse complement strand
GTCAGCCTGTACCGCATTCATGGCACTGCTGCCACCCTGGAGGCCGATGGTTTTTCCGGCTAAATCAGCTTTGGTCTTAATGCCGGAACCTTTTTGCACAATGATGATCTGGGCATTATCCAGATAAGGTTCGCTGAAAATAATCTTTTCCTGTCTTTCCGGAGTAATGGT
>DBRM01000019.1:16830-18037 GCA_002305965.1 Syntrophomonas sp. UBA1368 | reverse complement strand
CCGATGATTTCATTGGTGCCCTCTTCACGATAACCCATGGGCGGGAAGGCATCATCCAAACCTACTACAAAATAACCCTGATCCTCGATCTTGGTAAGCGACTCATCTGCAGCAGCTGCCGGTTCCTTGTCAGGTGCCGGCTCTTCTTTCGCCGTACCGCCGCAGCCAAACATTAAACCGAGGGATAAACATAAAATCAATACCAGTGCCAACTTTTTCTTCATAAATCCTCACCCCTTCAAAATCTTCAATGCATTCATTTTACTTTAGCTCGTTAAATAAGTAAATAGATAAATCGACAATTTATTGCACGCCAGGTTCAGGATAGCAACAGAAAAGGAATCATTTTACTGATATAAAGATTTTCGATCCATTTCGCCATTGAAAATAATTGTTCAAACGCATATTTTACGTGATAAAATTATTATCATAAACTATTTAAAAGGGGGAAAGGTAATTCCAAAGAAAAAGCAATAATAGCAGCACTTATTCAAAACAACCAGGACAAAGGAGGAAAACAAATGGATAGAGTATGGTACAAGTTCTATGACAAAGGAGTTCCCTATTCCATTGATTACCCAGGCAAGCCTTTGAAAGATTATTTCAATGAATGGGTGTCTAAAAACCCGGACAAGCCTTATCTGATCTGGAGTGATAAGGAACTGACTTATGCTGAAGCCAATACCATGGCACAAAAAACTGCCAATGCCATTTTAAAACTCGGCTACCAAAAGGGTGACCGGATCGCCTTGATGAGCACCAACCTCTTCGAATATGTCATACTGCTGCAGGCCTGTTACAAAATCGGAGCAGCCATTGTTCCTACCAACCCAATGTATACAGTTCCCGAACTGACTCACCAATTTGCTGACAGCGAATCCACCATCGTCTTTGCCGAAGACCGTTTTGCAGGCAAAGTGGTGGAGATAATGAAATCCGGAAAAACCGTCATAAAACACTTGTTTATCCTTGATTCCCACACAGGTGCACCGGAAATACAGGGTGAAAATGTCCGTAACTATGCGGAGCTTTTATTGATGGGTGAAGCGGGCGAACCAGATATTGAAGTCAAATCGGAAGATCTGGCTATGCTGCAATATACCGGCGGTACCACCGGACTCTCCAAAGGTTGTATGCTCAGCAATTTTAACCTGGAAGCCATGGCCTGGCAGGATACAGTATGGTTTTCCCCTCCTTATGAAAAACC
>DBRM01000019.1:13804-16820 GCA_002305965.1 Syntrophomonas sp. UBA1368 | reverse complement strand
AACATAATAATCGTAAACGGACCGACCCCGGATAACCTGCTGAAAAATATCAATGAACATGAACCAAACTTTTTTGCTGCCGTACCAGCCATGATTTACGGCTTAAATAATCATCCTCTAATAGGATCCTCTAAAATCCGGCATATAAAAGCGATGATCTGCGGTTCTTCCCCACTGGCGGTGGAAGGCCTCAACCGCTTTGAACAGCTTTCCGGGGCTGCGATCACGGAAGGCTACGGTATGTCCGAAACTTCCAATGTCTTGACCTGTACGCCCATGTACACAAAGCGTAAAATAGGCAGCGTAGGTATCCCCTGGCCGGATGTGGACATCCGTATCGTGGATCTGGAAAACGGTACCGTTGATATGCCCACCGGAGAACCGGGAGAACTGATCGCTCAGGGCCCGCAGATCATGAGCGCTTACTGGAAGAACCAGGCAGAAACTGAAAACGTACTGCGGGATGGCTGGCTCTATACCGGCGACATCGCCACCATGGATGAAGACGGATATATCACCATCGTAGACCGGAAAAAAGATATGATCCTGTGCAGCGGATTTAATGTTTTCTGCCGGGAGATCGATGAAGTCCTTTATGCCCACCCCAAAGTCCTGGATGCTTGTGCTATCGGCATTCCTGATCCCAAGCGGGGTGAAACTCCCAAAATATTTGTCATTTTAAAACCCGGGGAAACCATGACCGAAGAAGAAGTAAAAGAACATTGCCGAAAGAGTCTGGCCCCCTATAAAGTGCCTACCCATGTGGAATTCATTGACGAACTTCCCCGCACCAGTGTGGGTAAACCAATGCGCAATGCCCTGCGGCAGCAGGAATTGGCCAAAAATAAATAAATTCCTAAATAATCTGCTTAAAGTAAAAGGGGAGCTCGGAATTTTTCCGGGCTTCCCTTTTGTCTGATTACAAACGGATTTTGTTAACTTCGTGTCATTTCTTAAAACAAGGAGGGCTGATCGATCACTGCGCCTTTTCCCACGGAAGGCGGGCGGTATTCATAGGCGTTTATACCGCTTTTGGTCATTAATTCAGCAATCAGACGGCGGTGGCAATATTTATCATCCTGGCAAAAGCAGATCAAAGCGATCACCTTTCCCTGATTGACCAGGTTCCATAATTCCCGCAGTTGATTGATCTTAGCACGGGAAGTGAGCTCTTCTTTAAAAGCCTCTTCATACTGCGGCCACCATTCTTCCTCAGGACGGCCTTTCCACAGGTAACGGTATTTATTAAACAGCGTCACACTTGGTGCTAAATCAGGCATCCAGCGGGCACCTTCCATCACCTGGCCAGAAAAGGTTATCTGCCAAATTTCGTCACAGATGATTTTCCCGGCCATGGCAAGGGAAGCAGTGATGATGCTGCCTTGTTGGTTTTCATACAATCTTCCGGTTCTCCTTAAGGATCGTGATGTATTGTATTATTCCGCAGAGAGAGACAAATTCCCTGCCTATGTCTCTTGATTCGATAACATATTTCTCTTTATATAAAAAAAGAGCTGCCCGGCTTCTATTTGCCGGGTCAGCCCCTTATGATCTATCTATTTACGGATTAGACGATACCCTGGGCCAGCATTGCCTCCGCAACCTTGATAAAGCCTGCGATATTGGCCCCTGTCACCAGGTTGCCTTCCTGCCCGTATTCTTTTGAAGCTTGATAGGCTTTGGTATGGATATCGATCATTATATTTTTAAGCCTGGCATCCACTTCCTCAAAAGTCCAGGCATAACGCATGCTGTTCTGTGACATTTCCAGAGCTGATACAGCTACCCCTCCGGCGTTGGATGCTTTCCCCGGAGCAAACAGGACCCGGTTATCATGGAAGACTTTCACTGCTTCAGGCGTACATGGCATGTTTGCCCCTTCCCCGACTGCGATGCAGCCATTTGCCACCAGCATTCTGGCGTCCTCTTCGCTGATCTCGTTCTGTGTAGCACAGGGTAATGCTATATCACAGGGCACCATCCAGATATTCTGACATCCTTCATAATATTTGGCCTGGGGATTATTCTCCAAATAGTCGCTGCAGCGTCTTCTTTCCACTTCCTTTAACTGCTTGACCGTGTCCAGATCGACTCCCTTTTCATCAATAAAATATCCGTTGGAGTCACTCATGGTGATAACAGTTCCGCCCAGCTGCTTTACCTTTTCAGCAGCATAGATAGCTACATTGCCGGAGCCGGAAATCGCCACCTTTTTCCCGGCAAATGTTTCTCCTCTGGTCTTCAGCATCTCTTCAACGAAATACACCAGTCCATATCCGGTGGCTTCAGTTCTGGCCAGGCTTCCGCCCCATTCCAGTCCTTTTCCGGTCAGTACTCCTTCATAGCGATTGACGATCCGTTTGTACTGGCCATACATATATCCAATTTCTCTTCCGCCTACACCGATATCTCCGGCAGGAACATCGGTATCTGCACCGATATGCCGATACAGTTCGGTGATAAAGCTTTGACAAAATCTCATTACTTCTGCATCTGATTTGCCCTTGGGATCAAAATCGCTGCCGCCTTTGCCGCCGCCGATCGGTAAACCGGTGAGGGAGTTTTTAAAAATCTGTTCGAAACCTAAGAATTTGATAATACTTAAGTTTACCGACGGATGGAAACGCAGTCCCCCTTTATAAGGGCCGATAGCACTGCTGAATTCTACCCGATAGCCGCGGTTCACCCTCACTTCCCCACGATCATCCACCCAGGGAACACGAAACATGATCTGACGTTCCGGTTCCAGGATCCTTTCGAATATTCCTGCTTTTACATACTCCGGATGCCTTTCCATTAAAGGTTCCAGTGACTCCATGACTTCACGGGCGGCCTGCAGGAATTCTGTTTCATTAGGATTTTTTTGTTCCAATTTTGCCAATAATTTTTCCGCCTTATCCAATCCAACTCCTCCTCGCCTTTCGGATGCAATCAAATTATCAGCAAATTCTCACCCGCTGTAAACCCTTTCAGGTCAGATATATTGTATTCATTTCAGGGCAGACACATTACCCTG
>DBRM01000019.1:0-13707 GCA_002305965.1 Syntrophomonas sp. UBA1368 | reverse complement strand
TTGCCGGCGATATCTTCGTCAGTAATGATATGAACATCCAGCAATCCTTTCGAAGTATATCCGGTCTTTAAATAATTCATTTCTGCCAGGCTCATGCTCCATCCTTCCAGCCACAGCTTCAATTCCTCCAGCTGCTGCGGGGTTCCCTGAAAATGAATGATCAGGTCAATGTCGCTCCCGGGACCTGCATTGCCGCTGTTGGTACTGCCGAACAGATAGATCGCCTGTACGCCAAAATGTTCCATATCAAGCCTGGCGGCGATCCTTTCCGCCATGTAATGCCGCCAGCGCCAGTATTTTTCATCAGCATGGGTCTCTACCGGACGAGTTGTTTCGGCGGGAATATTTTCATAATAAAAATCACTGTCCTTGCCGGTGGGGAAAGTCAAAAAGGCTAANNGCTTCTTCCAGTTCGGCGTTCATGACGATCTTCATCATTTTGCCATCATTGCCGGCCGGAATGTCGATCACCTTTACAACATCCTGCAAATAGGCATACTCAGGCAGCAGGTCGGGCAGGATATTTTCGCTGCTGTTAAAAAACGCGGTATTAAAGATGACCCCTTTTTCATCAGGATAAAGGGGAAGGTAACGAATATTTGCTTCCACCAGATCCTGAAAGAAATGCGTTCCAAAAGAGAGCTCGGGAACATAATTGCTCTTCTGACGGGCAATTTCGATCAGAGCCGCGGTTTTATTGATATCCGCATACGAAACCGGAACCCCCAGAGTGATATCGCCGCGGCTGCCCCAGCGGCCCGGGCCGATGAGTACAAATCGCTCTTTAGGCAGCATTTGGTTCAACATACCTACTGCTTTCCCTACGGCGAACAACTCTTCCCGCTTCTTAAGGGCGCTGTACCCTTCCGGGTCTACATAAACAACATGGGTGATATCCTGAATAATCCCGTTTGATATGGAACGATGGGCCGAGAAAATGGTATCATTAAAAGCTATATCTTTGGGGATCGCTGCTGGCACCTGATTCCTGCCATAGCTTTGCGGCCGGCACTGCAGGAGATAAAAATCCTTACCGTCGGAGGCAAACTCAATGTCCACCGGGGTCCCCATCTTTTCCTGCAGCAACTTCTGGATCGAAACGATCTGTTTTATAAATGGAGTATTGCTGACCAATCCTTCAAAAGTAACCACCAGTTCATCCCGGGCAAAATCAATGTCAAAAGCCAATGGATGCTTTATATAATCCCGGGTATAAATAGAGATGATCTGCTGGATCGAAGGGATCATGTCTCCGCATTCTTTAAGCAGAGCGGAAATTTCAACTGTTTGAAAACAGTTATTTTCCAGATCAATAACATCAATTTTTTTCGGTGAATAACGCCTTACTTCCTCCGGTACCGTATTAACTCTCAGTTTCGGCTGCCCCGGTGAGATCAGCACCGGGAAATCATCGGACAAACGATCCACGGCCCGGGTGCCCAGCCCCATGACCAGGCGTACCAGCCCATCCTCCCGTTTGATTCTGCTGGACCAGAGGAAATCATTATTACTGAAAGCCACGCCGGCATATAGCGGAAAAAAGTAGCGGCCGATCCTGGTTCCCACTACTTCCTGGATCAATATGCCCATCTCCTCCTGGAACTCCAGCAGATCCCGCTCCGAGCGGTACTGGATGGAATCCGGATTATAAAGCGATGCATATACTTCCACGATGGCATCCATAAGGGCTTCCATTCGCTGTTGTTTGCTGCCCTGGTTGGCCAGGAAAAGGCTTTTATATTTGCCGGAAAACGCCGCACCCTTTTGGTCCTCTAGCAGACTGGAACTGCGGACGATCAGGGGCACATCACCGAAATCATCCAGGGCCATGGCCAGACTTTGAACGATGGTCTGAGGGAATTCGGCATTTTTCATAATTTGAATGATGTTGGGATAATCCAGACGTATTTCGTAGAGATCCTTATATTTCTGCAGGTTTAATTCTTCAAGCTGGTTGTTATGAATGAAATCTCTGAAAGTATCAGTGGTGATATACCAGGATTTAGGGACTTTTACCGATTGCAGAATAGGCAGTTCATCCTGGTTCTTCTCCAGTATTTTCTGTGCCAGGAACAAGCCGGTGCTTTTTCCGCCTATTTTGCCCCGGCTGCCTTCCGGGAAAATAAGGTGGGTGGCGATGTCATAGAAATCGTTGATTACAAAGTGCTGCCGGGCCCGATTGATAAATTCAATATTATCAGACAGGAAACGTCCGGTCAAAGCGGCAACCAGCCAATGTTCCAGGGGAGAATAACGCATAAAATTATCCGCAGTGGTATTGCGATAGCGGGTGATCAATTGGACGATCTCTTTGACCGAAGCATCGATCCGATCAACAGCCCTGATGAGAGGATAGGCTTTTTCTTCCTGCATCCAGCGATGGATCCTGGCTGTAATCTCCGCATCACTTAAATGCTGGGGTGCGATCCGGAAAGTTTTATCACGGATGGCTTTCAGGTCACCTAAGGGGAATTTGGCCCGGGGATAATTCAGTTCAGCCGCATCCGCATAACCCCAGGCTCCGGGAACAAATTCCGATAAAACTTCTTCCGCTTCCTTTACACCCATTAAATAGAGATGATTGATCATTTTGCGGCAAATATGATGCAGCTGCACCGGATCCGTCCTGCTTAAAAGATCAACAATAATGACCCATTCTTTCATGGGAGCCTGATTTTCACCCAGACTGCTTTTTGAGGTATTCCATTCCTGGATGACCTGTTCCATCGAACGTTGTAAAACCGTCTGTCCGATACGGTCAGCAATGGTTTTGATCAGTTTACGTTCTTTTTCCAAAAAGTACCCTTCTTCACTTTTGGGTACTTTGGTAATGTAGACCACTTCAAGCTTGCCGGTTATTTTACCGCCAATTTTTATGTCGCTGCTGATCGACCAGGGGGAAGCGTTGTAGCCCACGGTCTGATAACTGCAATTCTCATAAATAATCATGGCTTTGCAGACTTCAGGAAATTGCCAGCCGGAAGGAATGACCCGCGTGATCTCTTTGAAAATCTCCGGCAAAGACAGGCACTGATTGTTTAAGATCTCATCAACCATATACAGGCAGTTGAGTTCTTTCTCCCGTTCCCGCAGATTATCCAATAAATTGTCATTGGTCATTTCCCGCTCATTCATTGGCAATTTCCCCATCTGCAATCATATAAGCTGTTTATTTATTGATATTCTATAATTATACCCATCCCCGCAGCTTTACAGCTTCTGCTACCCGGTTAATGGATATGAAATACGCTGCGTCACGCATATATAATTTCTGCCTTTGGGCAAGATCTCTGACGGCATTAAACGCAGAAGTCATTTGTACACCCAATTTTTCCAGGACCTCGTCTTTTTCCCAATAGTAATTCATATTNNGGGATCAAAAAGATATCGCTGTTTCTGATGATCTCGTCCGCTTCGGTATTGATAGGCCCGTTGGCACCTTCCGCAATGATCTTGACTTGTTTGCTGATTTTGCCCACATTGGTCATATTGATCTGATTTTCCATGGCAGCCGGGATCAAAATATCTACATCCTGCTCCAGCCATGCATCATTGTCATTGGCTGAACATCCCATATCGCATGCTTTCCCTTTATCGATGGTACCATATGCATCCGTTATTTCGCATATCTGATCGGCATCGATGCCATCCGCTTTACAATAGGAATAGGCCCGCTGGTCAGCTGTATCCCAGCAGGAAATCGATACCACTTTACCGCCCAATTCTTCATATAAGCGGGCTGCATATTGGGCTACGTTGCCGCTGCCCTGGATACTGGCAGTGGTGCCCTTAATATCCTTACCCATTCCTTTCAGGGCTTCACGTACAGTATATATTACCCCGTAGCCGGTGGCTTCAGTCCTGCCCAAAGATCCGCCCATTCCCACCGGTTTGCCGGTAATAAAGCCAGGAAATCTTCCGCCGTGGATCTGTTCAAATTCATCCAACATCCACAACATATGTTTTCCGTTGGTCATAACATCCGGTGCAGGCACGTCGATCAGCGGTCCCACATCTTTGGCCAGTCTTCTCACCCATCCCCGGCACAGTCTTTCCTGCTCACCCTCAGACAGCTGGCGCGGATCACAGATCACTCCGCCCTTGCCCCCGCCCAGGGGAATATCTACTACGGCGCATTTCCATGTCATCCACATGGCCAGGGCACGGACAGTGTCTGCGGTTTCCTGTGGATGAAAGCGTATACCGCCCTTGGCAGGTCCCCGGGCATCATTGTGCTGAACGCGGTAACCGTTAAAAATTTTGGTACTGCCATCATCCATCTTGACCGGAATGGTGAAATGGTATTCTCTCATAGGCTGACGAAGAAACTGCCGGGACGCATTATCCAGGCCGATCATTTCTGCTACCCGGTCAAACTGGGCCTGGGCATTTTGATAGGGATTATACGAGCTGTCTGTCACGTTAGTGAGCCTCCTTGTTTTAGGTTAATAAAATATTCAGATAAAGTATACATTAGCCGCCCTTCATTTTATATATTTCGTGTTCAATGTATACAGTATTATTTAGGGTAGCCTCATCAAGAAAAACACTTTGCCGCACTGATCAAATATGGATCATTGTATAACACTTAAGAGGGATTTCAATACAGCAGTCACTCCAGAGTGTGTATAAAGTCGGCCATGCCAGAGCGAGCAAAAAAGGTTAAGAGCAAGGCGATCAGAAAGCCCGTGATTGAGGCGTACATGAGGTACGTCGATTGAACGGGCTTGCTAGGTCAACGCAGATATTAGCCTTTTTTGACGGTCTGAAGGGATTGCAATACAGCAATCCCCTAAGACCTGAAGTTTATTTTATGAAAAAGTAAACATGAAAATAGGTGCTTTCCCTTCTTTTACCTGCTCAGGTTTATAATCAAAGTAAACCGGGTCTTCATTGGCCATCTTGTCCATGACGTGTTTGTATGCTCTCCTCTTCATCTCAGCCATGGTAGCTCTTGATTTATTAAAGGTTCTGGCATAAGCCACCGCTTCTTCGAGAGTCTTTTCAGCATTTTCACACGCTTTTACAATAATATTGTATTTTTCCGCCTCAGCCGCTCCCATTTTTTCTCCGGAAAGAAGCATACGCTGAAAAATATGATACGGCATAATTCTTTTCATCCATTCCAGCATGGAAGGAGCCAATTGAATCCCCAGATCAATTTCCGGGAAACAAATAAAACCGCGATCGGCGCGCATAAACCTGAAGTCACATGCCCCGGCCAGCATAAACCCGTTACCGAAAGCATGTCCGTTAATGGCTGCAATCGTCGGAAACGGAGCCATCAACATAGCAGCAAATACCTTTGTGTTTTGGTATAACCATTTGTTAAGGGTTGGCCAGTCATCCTCGTTCATTGTTTTAAACAACCAATCCGTGTCCACGCCTAAACAAAAATATTTTGGATCGCTGGAAGTAAGTACTAACGCTTTGATTTCACTGTCAGCAAGAATCTCTTCATAGGCATTCAGCATCGCCTCTGACCATTCAGGATTGTGCCTGTTTTCGGCGTTATTCATGGTTAAAATAGCAACGGTTCCGTCTTTTCTCCATTCTACAATAGCCATATGAACCTCCTTAATTTACACCCTTTTTTGCCTTGCCGATCTTGTTCAATGCACCTGCCTGGTGCGCCGGCAGCAAGAACAAGTTTCACCTGTTCCTGTACAATGATCTGATTTCACCTTCAGGCAGTTTCACCTCCCCTGATTATCATTAGCCGCTATCTATTTTTTATCCTGAAGTATCTTCATAGCTCCCAGGGTTATCATTGACCTTACCTTATATTCCGGTTTTGACCCTACTTCAAGCGGGCTTCCCGTGACAACTCAGCTGACTGATGGGCTGACTCTATTGCCACAGCCAGATTGGTTAAGGTTTCGGTAGGATTATGAAAGCCATAGCCATTGGTTACTGCCACAAAGTCCAGGTACCACTGGGCCTTGCGATGCAGTTTCATAGCCTCCTGCAATTTCGCTTCATCCACACCTGCCTCACGGCTCAGCTTCAACTCATTGATCGCTTCGACTACCGCCCAACCGGCCATATCCTGTGTGGTCTTTACCTGGTTTTGAATGGTTTCGACCCTGCCTTTCAGCCACTGGGTACCATTACGATGGCAGGTCGTACAGCTTTCTTCAATATTGTTCAGAGGGCTTTGCCATTCATGCGAACTGATTTTTTTATTGCCGATTTTGGTATAAGGCATATGGCAGTCTGCACAGGACAAGCCTGCTGTCTGATGGGTACTGCCCATAAAAGTCTCATATTCAGCATGGCGCGGTTTGACCAGGCCGGTACCTGCGTCCGCATGGGTCCATTCGCTGAAATCTTCTTCATCGTAATATGCCAGGATCTGCTCCGCCGTCGTTCCTTTATCCCAGGGAAAAACAATCTCTTTGCTGCCCGGTTCAAAATAATACGTAACATGACATTGGGCACATACCAGACTGCGCATTTCCTGGGTAGTAATCTTGTCGATATCCCTCCCCTGACGCTCAAGAGCCTCGATCAAAGCCGGCCGGCTAAGACGGAGTTCCATGGTCTGAGGATCATGACAGTCCAGGCAGCCGATGGGTTCTGTCACTTCACCAATGATTTCATCGAAACTCATCAAGTAATAGTCTGCCCCGTATTTTTCCATCAACGCTGGGACCTGGGTAGATTTACAGGTGATACATGAAGCACCGGCCTTTTTCCTGGCAGGATCGATGGCTTTCACATCTTCGATGGTGTATAAATGAGAACGCGGTTCATTATATTCTTTCGCAAAGCCGAATCCGGCATAGATGGTCTGCAAATATTCCCTGCCCTCAAAGTGGGAAGGTTTCGCATCATTTTCCAGATTGGTCTGATAACTGTCCCAATGTACCGGGTAAAACGCTGCCCACTTGGCGGAATCCGTTTCTCCCTGGGCAATTTCTCCTTGAGGGCCTACTGTAGTTAATTCATTGTTGCGGTCAAATAAGAAGATACCTGCTGCGATACAAATAATAGCTATGGGAACCAAAAACATCAGCAGTTTTTTTATCTTGTCCGGCGTCAAAAGTATCCCTCCTTTTGTTTATTTGGGGTGTACTATATTGCGGTGGCAGTGAAAACAATAGCTGCCGCCGTTTTCCCGGGTATCTCCTACCTCAGTCATCACTTCACCATGGCAGCGTAAACAATTGGCCTGTAAAACATTTTTGCTCAGATCCGTGGTTTTGATCTCCAGGGGTACCGTATTGGTAAGCACCCGATAAACATCCCTGGTTCCCGTGTAAACAGCAAAAGCACTGCCGGTTACCAAACCGTGGGGGTCATGGCAGTCACCACAATTTGCCTCTAACGCATGGGGTGAATGCAGATAGGTCTCTACCTGATAGTCCATGGCGTGGCACCGCCCGCAAAAACCTGCTTCTGCCAGTCCCAAAGCAGGAATCTTGGTCATCAGCATCATACCAAAGCCGATCACAGCTAAGACCAATAACCACTTAACAACTTTCATAAATTGCCTCATTCCCTTCACAGGCATATGCTGGTGGCAGATTATCAAGTTACAAATATATTCTCTTATATTCTCTTTATTACTGATTAATCCTTCAAAATCCTGCTACAGTACTCCAGCTTGCCATAAGAGAAACATGAATAGCGGAGAATACGTATGTATGACTGTTATAATATCTTCCCATGAAAAAGCCTTCCTGACTTTTCATAATCAGGAAGGCATAAAAATTTATATTTGTTATTGATCAAAGCAGTTTAAAGCAAAAACCGGTTAACGATCTAAGCAAGTCTCATGGTCAGTTCAATAAAGGAAGTCAATAGAGCAGTATGATATTTATCCTTGTGCCATATCAATCTGAATTCGCGGGAAATCGGAATTCCCTTTATTTCCACCCTGCCCAGGCGTCCGCTGTCAATTTCTTCTTTCACCGCCAATTGAGATACGAAAGCAATACCGATATCTTCCATCACTGCCCTTTTGATGGCTTCTGTGTTATTCAGAACATGCCAGGGGTGGTAGTTTACTTTATGCTTCTGCAAAACTTTTTCCACTACCTCCCGGGTCCCGCTGCCCTGTTCACGCAGTATCAGAGCCTGGCCTTCGATCTCTACCGGCTCGATGACGGTTTTTCCTTCCTTGATCCATTGATGCCGGGGAGAACATATCAGCCATAACTCATCGTCTTTTACTTTCTGCACTTCTATTTCCGGTGAGTGGACCAGGCCTTCCACATAGGCTATATCCAGACGGTTATCCAGCAGCATCTCTTCGATAACTGCAGTATTGTCAATGACAAACGTACTCTGGATATCATGATATTGCCGTTTAAACTGCCCAACCAGCATCGGCAGCAGATAAATTCCGATGGTGGTACTGGCCCCCAGGCGCAGCCGGCCGATCCTGTTGTTGGTGATCTCCAGCATGTGCCCTTCGGCTTCTTCCACCAAAGAGAGAATCTTTTTGCTGTAATTATATAAGAGTTCGCCGGCAAAGGTGAGATGCATTTTGCGGTTTAAACGGTCAAACAGCTTAAGCCCCAGACTTTCTTCCAGGTCAGAAATGGTCTGACTTACCGCTGGCTGCGTCATATACAGCTGCCGGGCAGCTTCTGTCACATTGCCCAATTCTGCTACCAGGCTGAATAGCTCCAGTTGTCTCAAATTCAAAAGCATTTCCCCCTTTGCCCATCAATACTAGTATCAGGTTTGTTTGGTTTCCTGACCGGGTTGTTTCAACAATTCGATCATATCCAGCACCAGCTGTCTTTCTTCATTGGTGGATTTGTCGAGAAAATCTTTCACCTCATGATATTGAACATCCAATGGAGCCCTAAAGGTATTCAGTCTTTCTATGATTCCCGCCAGTCCATCCAATTCTTCATTGGTCCAGGCTGCGATCAGATCGATCACCTTTCTGATTTCCGGTCTTTTTAATGCAGTTTTCAAAGCTGTGGATTGATTTTGTTCGCGATAATATTCATCCTCTATATCCAATACAAAATAAAAGCTGCTGATACCAAAAATATCAGCCAAATTGTTAAGCGTTTTCAGAGAAGGCTGGGCACGGTCCGTTTCGATCTGGGTGATCATACTGTAGGAAACGCCCAGCATCTCTCCCAGCTCTTTCTGGGTAATCCCCATGGCCTCACGAAGACGACGGACTTTCTGTCCCATCGTTTCATCCAGGTCAGCAGGAAGCAAACTTCCTGTAGGTATGTCTAAAACCTGACTCAGTTTCTCCAGGGTTTTCAGGGAAGGCGTAGCCAGAGACCTTTCAATCTCACTCAAGTGTGCCGCGGATAATCCTGCCTGGCGGCCCAGTTCGCTTATGCTCATGCCTCTTTCCTCACGATAGAAACGTAATCGCTCACCTACTGCAGATGTCGATGTTTTTCCATCGCGTTTGTAATATTTATTGATGGTTTTATTCTGCGGTTCCTCGTCCAGAACCCGGGCGATCTTCAGCAATTCGTCAGCCGACATCTCTTTACCGGATTCCATGTCGATCACCTGAGCTAAAGCGGTGTTAAGCTTCCGGGCCAATTCCTCAAGGGAAATTCCGTTTTCCTGACGCCACTTCTGTATTTGTTTCCCCAGCTGCATATTTACCTCCTGCAAATGGTGCTGATTTCATGTAATTAGTAATCCGTATGTGTATTAATAAATTCAATAAGTTGTATGGCGTTCCCTTCCGGGTCCTGAATAAACGCGATCTTGCGCGTTGGTATAAACTGCGATGGTTCCATTAAAAAGACCACTTCATGTTTCCTTAAACCCTGGCAATACGCTTCCAGGTCGTCTACCGCCAAAGCCAGATGGCCAAACCCGTGATCACAGATGAGTCTTTCTTCATCATAGGCAGGTTCTATTTCCAGCATCATACTTCCATCACCCACAAAATAAAAATTTTGTCCGGCAATGTTCACTGTTTCCATCAACTTCATACCTAAAACCCGGGTGTAGAAATCCATCGCTTTTTCTACATCCCGCACTTTCACTCCGCAATGATGAATTCGCATCGTTTTCTCCTATTCGCACTATTCAAAGAACGCCTTTTTTGTCAGGGCAAAGCATTCTTCGGTTACCTGCAAGGTTTTTTCTATATCTTCCCGGGTATGGGCCCCGGAAATAAACCAGTTATGGTGCGGGTGGAAGAAAATTCCCCGTTTGGCTGCTTCACCGCAGAAGAAACGGTTGACCGAAAAGTCCTGATCCTCAACAAATCGCATATAAGGAATTGCAGGCGGACCTGTATAGCTGATTTTAAGCCCCGCTGCCAGAGCCTGTTGCTCCATCCCTTGTTTTAATTCTAAACCAATTTGATTGACATAATCCACTACCCCGTCACGGACGATCACTTTAAGAGTGGTTAAGGCCGCTGCCATCGGCACTCCGCTGAAATAGTGGGTACCGGTGAAGAATGCGCCCTGAGCGGTTGCTTTATAAATTTCTTTTCCGGTCATGGCGGAAATAGGATACCCATTGGCCATGGCTTTACCAAAACAGATCAGGTCCGGGTCGGCATTGTAATAAACGTGTGACCCATTCTCATGTAAACGGAATCCGCAGCGAATATCGTCGATCATCATCAACATGCCTTCACGGTCACAAATTTCCCGCAGTTCCTGGTAAAAGCCCGGAGCCGGCATTAGCTGGTCAGCTGTTGCCGGGTGGTGATGAGGAGTCAGCATGATACCGGCTATTTGGCCGCTGTTGTCAGCGATGATTCTCTTTAACTCCTCCATGTCATTATAGTGAAAATAAAGGATATGGGCATTATACTCTGCGGGTATTCCAAAACTGGAATGGGTGCACCAGTAGTGGGAACCGTGATAAGCCCCTTCGGCCAGGATGATCTTGTTTTTGCCGGTATAGGCACGGGCGATGGTGGTTGCATAGGTTGTCACGTCCGAACCGTTTTTGGCAAATACCACCCAGTCCTGTCCCTTTATCTGATTGACCATGGCCTCCGCCAGTTCATTCCAGCGATTGCTGGGCAGAGTAAAACAATCCCCCTTCTTCATCTGTTCGATGGCTGCTGCATCCACTTCTTCATTGCACAAGCCGATTATATTGGTGCCAAAAGAGCACATATAATCGATATACTCATTCCCATCCACATCCCAGATATGGCTTCCCTTACCCTTGGTCAAAAAGCAAGGATAGGAACCATAGGTCAGAAAAGCTGGAGTGCGAGGCCCGTAAATCCCATTGGGGACCCACTGTTTGGCTTTCTCCAGCATGGCATAAGACTTTTCAAAAGAATATTCCCGCATGCGTTTCACCTCTCCTTCTAAGAATCCCCATCATCAGCCGTAGAGTTAAAAACGTACTCATTTAATGACAGCATAATCTGTTCATAAGTCTGGGGATCGCTATGATATAAATCCCAGGAGGCCTGAGCCGTCTCGCCTAACAATAACTGCCTTTCTTCCTGAGCTGCCGCATTGAAAATGCTTTCTGCTGCCTCATCAGGCATCAGTACATTTCCTGAAGTAGGCCTTTCCTGGCGCATTGGTGTCCCATCGGCACTCAAGTTGTTCTTAGCAAGGTTGGTCTTAATATAGGTAGCAAATACGAGCAACACCTTGACTCCGTCCCTATCCACTTCTGTCCGCAGAGTATTCAGGAAACCAGCCATTCCGTGTTTGGCAGCCGCATATCCCGTTCTGCCTGCCAGAGGTGCATATCCAGCCACACTGGCGATTCCTATAACCGTTCCCTGGGTTTTGATTATGCTGTCAATAGCTGCCTTGGTACAGTATATAGTACCGAAGAGACTGATATCAATAACCCTTTTAAGCACAAAAGCTCTGGTTTCCTTGAACAAGCTTACATGTGATACCCCGGCATTATTGATCAGCACATATATATCACCTATATTATCGATAATCTGATTTATCGTATCATTTACGACCGCTTCATCGGTAACGTCACACAAAAAGGTATTGACAGAAGCACCCATGCCGCCTAGTTCCTCGGCTAATGCTTTCAAACCCGCGGCATCCTTGTCGAGACCGGCTACTTTAGCGCCCGCTTGCGCAAAACGCTTGCAAAGGGAATAGCCAAGCCCAGAGGCAGCACCAGTTATAACCACAACCTTGTCTTTAAAATCTCTGGCCATATTAACATACCTTCTTTCCGTTTCTCTATTTAAGGTAGTTATCATGTTTAGTTACAGGATGGTGGGTGCCGATCCCCACTCCGGGGACCGGCACCCACTCCTTATCAATTTCACAGTAAAATTATGATTTACCAGTTGCGATAATCCAGGTGTTTGTATTTCTCCAGATATCTTACCGGGAGTTTTAAAGCATCTTTCCTGAACGGAGGAGCCAGCTGAGTCCCGTCGACTTCAAACTGGAGAACTGCCGGACGGCCGGATTTGATGGCTGCCAGGAAGGCATCGCCTACATCTTCAGCACGATCAATGGTGGCTCCGTAAGCTCCCATAGCTTTGGCAACTTCTCCAAAGTTAGGCGCTTCGATATCAACACCATAGAATCTGTTATTGTAGAAATCCACCTGATTCTTCTTCTCCGCACACCAGGCGGTGTTATGGAATACACAGGCAATAACCGGAATGTTTTCCTGCACGGCCGTGCTTACTTCGTGGAGGCTCATGCCCCATGCGCCGTCACCGACAATATTGAAAACAGTAGCATCCGGGCGGCCTAATTTGGCTCCCAGAGCAGCCGGATAGGAAAAGCCGGTGTTGCCGAAAGTCAATGCTGCAATATGCTGCCGGCCGCCATTAAAGTTAAAATAGCTGTTAGCCGTTGAGGCTACATTACCGATATCGGTAGCTAAGATAGCGTCTTGCGGCATGACCTTGGCCAGTTCCAGCAGAACTCTGCGCGGGTTGATAGGATTACCCGGCACCATAGCCATATCTGTGATTTCCTTTTCCCAATCCGCCTTACGGGCTGCGATCTCAGCCAAACGAGCTTCATTTACCGGGCGATCACCGATTTTTGCCTGGAGCAGTTTAAAAATTTCGATGGCAGCTGCTTTGGCGTCACCGATAATACCCACTTCTATAGGATGCGTTTTGGCAATGTGCAAAGGATTGATGTCAATCTGAATGATCTTGGCAGACTCTGGGAAGTAGTTGATGTCATACTGGGGCAGAGTCCCGAAATATGACAATCTGGAACCGATCGCCAAAATAACGTCAGCTTCGGCCATGGTATTCATGGCAGCTTTGGATCCCATGTAGCCTATGGGGCCAACATGCAGCCGGTGATTGGCCGGGAATGCGTCATTATGCAGATAGGTACATGCTACCGGAGCGGTCAGCAGGTCAGCGATCTGAGCAACGACATCATGGGAATCGGTATCTACCACGCCCCGTCCGGCAACTATGACCGGTTTCTTTGCATTTGCCAGCAGTTCAGCAGCTCTGGCCAATGATTCAGGTGAGCCGCAGCCCCGGTCATCCACACGATACTGGTGGGGCTGTAAAATGTGATCTTCTACTTCCCCATAAAAATAGTCCCGGGGAATGTCCAGGAGCACCGGACCTCTCAGTGCATAAGCCATCCGGAAAGCAGTTCTGGTGCAGTCAGCCGCTCTTGAAGGATGAGGCAGTCTGACCGTAGCTTTCGTGATTGCTTTGAATACTGATACCTGATCACACTCCTGGAATCCATCCCATCCGATAGACCCGGTTCCAGCGGAAGGAGATATTACCACCATAGGGGTATGCCCCATATTGGC
>DBRM01000023.1 GCA_002305965.1 Syntrophomonas sp. UBA1368 | reverse complement strand
CAAATGGTACGCCCGAGAGGAATCGACCCTCCGCACCCGGCTCCGGAGGCCGGTGCTCTATCCACTGAGCTACGGGCGCTTATTGCTTAATGATTATAGCAAAGTTTGGATGGCAGGTCAAAAAAAAGTTGTCTGTCAGCAGTCTTGCTGTCTGCAGACATGTGCATACTCGGGCTTGTTAAAAGAAAATGAACACCTATAAAAATCCGCCATAGGTTTGCAATTTGAGGAGATTAGAAGAAGTGGTTATTCGGTCGCTTTCCGGCAACTTTTATGACGAATAGCGGAGATTGTCTTCGGTGATAAATTCGTCGTTAACTTGTACCTGCAGTCCGGCCATAAGAAGCATTTTTCCCTGTTGATCTCTGATTATATAATTGAATGCTGAATCATTGTCGATTTCATCAATGCGCTGGGGTAATCGCTGTGGAGGGTTAAAGGAATGGAGAAGATAAGCTGCCGCCATCACAGCCAGAAGTACAGCGAAAAAAATAATCACTGGTTTGTGCTTGAGTGCATCCATGAAAAAAACCGCCTTTTGCTATCTACTCGGATATTTTGTGCAAAAGGCGGTTTGGTTATTCGATTATTTATTGTGATCCCAACTGGCCAGGTATTTATCCTGTTCTTCGGTTAGTTGGTCAATTTCGATACAGTTTGCCTGGAGTTTGAGATGGGCTACTTTTTCATCTATCTCGGCCGGGACATTATAAACATGCAGTCCCAGATCTGCCCGGTTCTGAATCACATGGATCAGTGAGAGCGCCTGTAGAGAAAAACTAAGATCCATGACTTCAGCAGGGTGTCCGTCGCCGGCAGCCAAATTTACCAGGCGGCCTTCGGCCAGCAGATACAGTTTGCGCCCATCTTCCAGGACGAATTCCTCCACGTTGTTTCTCATCAAACGGGTGGATACTGCCAGTTCATTTAGATCAGGCTTGCTGATTTCCACATCAAAATGCCCGGCGTTGGCCATAATAGCCTGGTCTTTCATTAGCATCATATGTTCTTTGCGGATTACGTTGATATTTCCGGTGACGGTGATAAATATATCTCCCAGTTTGGCTGCTTCTGCCATCGGCATCACCTGAAAACCGTCCATGATTGCTTCATTGGCTTTGATGGGATCAATTTCTGTGATGATCACTTTGGCACCCATTCCAAGGGCACGCATGGAAACGCCTTTGCCGCACCAGCCATAACCTGCCACGACCACATATTTTCCTGCTACAACCAGGTTGGTAGTGCGGTTGATGCTGTCCCAAACCGATTGTCCGGTGCCATAGCGGTTATCAAACAGATATTTCATATAGGCATCATTTACGGCCATCATCGGAAACAGCAGAGTCTGGTCTTCATCCATGGAGCGCAGCCGAATGATACCTGTAGTGGTTTCTTCACACCCGCCAATAATGGTTTTGGCTTGTTCCCGGCGGTCTTTGTGGAGAATGGTAACCATATCGGCGCCATCATCAATAATCGCATCCGGTAAGGCATCCAAGGCCAGTTCCAAAAATTGATGATATTCTTCCGGAGATTCGCCGTAAAGGGCGTAAACCGTAATACCGGAATCAACTAGTGCTGCTACAACGTCGTCCTGAGTAGAAAGAGGATTGCTGCCGCATGCGACTACTCTGGCTCCTGCCGCCTGTAAAGTTTGCAGCAGGTAGCCGGTTTTTGCCTCCAGATGCAGACAGCAAACGATGGTCATTCCGGCCAAAGGCTGCGTGACTTCAAATTCTTTCCGGAGTATGTTTAAAACCGGCATATTCTGTTTGACCCATTCCAATTTTTTATAACCGTAGGGTGCCAGGGTTATATCTTTGATTATTGAGGGCTGCAGCTGGTTTTTCCTGACAGCATTCATGTATTGACCTCCCGTTTTATAAAACTATTAGTCGAATTCTTTAAATTTCAGCTTTAGAATATTATAATCAAAATACCTTACAATAGGAATAATTTTCTGGTAATATTATTAAAAAAAGTTACAAACGAGGGAATAATGTGAAGGCACTGATGTTTAGCTGGGAATATCCCCCCAATATGGTCGGCGGACTGGGTCAGCATGTTTATGATCTGAGCCGGTTTCTGGCCCGCAAAGGTTTGACGGTTCATCTTATTACACCTCGCGTAAAAGGGACCCCCGATTATGAAAAAGACAGCGGGGTATATATTCACCGGGTTGGCAGTCCGGCTGGAGATGAAGGTAATTTCAAATCCTGGACCTTCACTTTTAATAGTGAAGCGATTCGTGAGGCAGTGCGGATCAATGCCTCAATTGGAGGATTTGATCTTGTTCATGCCCATGACTGGCTGGTGGCTTATGCCGGCCGGGCAGTGACCAAAATCTTTGAACTTCCTCTGGTCACCACCATACATGCTACTGAACATGGAAGGAATCTTGGTTTGCATAACCGTATGCAGAACGAGATCAATGAGATCGAAAAAAACCTGGCCCTGGAAGCGGAAAGGATTATTTGCTGCAGCAGTTATATGAAAGATGAGATATGTTCCTTGTTTGGGCCGTTTACCAATGATGTAACCGTGATCCCCAATGGTGTTGAACAGGAACAATTTATGAAGCTGCCGGGAAAACCGAAATTGAAAATTGCTGCTGACGACAAAGTCGTTTTTTTTATTGGGCGTCTGGTACCGGAAAAAGGGCTGTGGCAGTTGATAAAGGCATTTCCCCAGGTGCTTTATCAGGTTCCTGATGCAAAATTGGTCATCGGGGGCAAAGGACCCATAAAAAGCACCCTTGAAAAAGCAGCACTGGAACTGGGGATCAATAACCGCATCATATATACCGGTTTTATTAAAGAGGAAACCAGAAATTACCTCTATCATCGGGCCCAGGTGGCAGTGTTTCCCAGCCTTTATGAACCATTCGGGATCGTTGCATTGGAAGCCATGGCCACCAATACACCTGTTATCGTCAGCGATGTAGGAGGGCTTTCTGAAATTGTCCAGGATGGAGTCAATGGCATAAAAGTGAAGCCGGGCTCCATCGACGAGCTGGCGGATGCGATTATAAAGGTTTTGACGGATGAAAATCTGGCAGCCCGTTTGAAAAAGAACGGGACCCAAACCATAGAATCAATTTACAGCTGGGATGTAATTGCCGATTCAACCATCAATGTTTATCATCAGGTTCTAAAGAAGTCACGCAGGCATTTAACGAACAAAGAGGATGTGTAACAGCGTTGGATTCTAAATTGATGTTAGTTTTACATAGCCATATACCCTATGTAAAAAGACAGGGAAGATGGCCTTTTGGTGAAGTATGGCTGTATGAATCGATGGCGGAAACTTATATTCCTATGCTGCAAAGCTGGCGAAGAATGTGGGAAGAAGGCCTTAAAGTGCCGGTCACTTTAAGTTTGAGTCCTACCTTGTTGGAACAGCTTAGCTCCAAATATATACAGGAAGAGTTTATCAGCTATTTAAAAGAACGCGAGAATTTAGCCGCTGAAGAAGAAAGATGTTTTCTGGCCGCTGCTAAACCGGAAATGGCCAGACTGGCATCTTTTTATTACAATTTTTACCGTGATATCAGGCGTGATTTTACGGTTGAAATGAATAAAGACATCGTAGGCATGGTCAGGCAAATGCAGAAGGAAGGGGAAATCGAGATCATTACCACTGCTGCTACCCATGCTTATTTGCCGCTATTGGAAAAAGACAGCCTTGAACGTCAGGTGGATTGGGGCAAGAGAATTTATCAAAAGTATTTCAATTGTTCGCCTCGAGGCTTCTGGCTGCCGGAATGCGGCTATTTTAAGGGAGTGGAAGATATATTGCTGGCCCATGGTTTTGAGTATTTTTACGTTGACAGCCATGCCATCGAAGGCGGCAAACCAATTGAGGCTTTCAGCCAGGGCTTTGACAATGAAGAAATTGAAATAGAAACCTTTGCTTCCACCGGTCTGAGTACCTACCGCCCTTATAAAGTAGAAGGCAAGGATATTTCCGTCTTTGGGCGCAATTCCATGGTCAGCCATCAGGTATGGTCTGCTGATTTCGGATACCCCGGTGACGAAGATTACAGAGAATTTCACCGGCATTCACCCCGCTCCGGACTGAAGTATTGGCGGGTTACAGACCGCACAAATAATGAGAACAAAATGTTGTACGATCCGGAGCAGGCTTTAATAAGGACTAAAAACCACGCATGGCACTTTGTCAACAGTCTGGAAAACACCGGTGGGGAAGCTAAAAAACTGGGCTTCGTTTCTCCCCTGATCGTGGGGTGCTATGATACTGAATTATTTGGCCACTGGTGGTGGGAAGGCGTTAATTGGCTGGAAGCAGTCATCAGACTTATCAATGCCAATGAGAAAATCGATATGGTTTTACCTGCCGATGTGGGAAAGGCCAGATATGAAGCGCAGTTGTTTGAATCGTCCTGGGGCATGGGAGGAAAGCATTATGTTTGGCTCAACAACGAAACGGCCTGGATGTGGGATATCATTAAAAAGGCGGGAGAAGAATTTCAGAACCTGAAAATTTTTGCCGACGACAGTGTGCTATGCCAGGATGCTGTGGAACAGGCCATGAAAGAATTACTGCTGATCGAAAGCAGTGATTGGTTATTCATGGTCAGCAGCAATCTGACCCGGGATTATGCGATGAAAAGGTTCTTCGAACATTACACCAAATTATTGCGCATCAGTGAAGCCGTGCGAAATCAGGATCTGAATGCCGAGTTTCAACAATGGCTAAGGAAAATTCAATATGAAGATGATTTCTTCAACAATTTGTAGGAGGTGTATCAATGAAAGGGCATATTGCCTTTTGTCCCCATTTCCATCAGCCTCATTTTCAATTACATAGAACCCGGGAAGAAGCTTTCGTTAATTCCTATCAGCCCTGGCTGGAGCTGTTATCCAAGTCGGTGGAACTGGAAGGATTTTATATAAATTTGCACTTTTCCGGCCCTTTTCTTTACTGGCTGCAGAATAAAAAACCTCAGTATATTAAAGATTTTAAAAAATTGCTGAAGAGTAATAAAATTGGCATGATCGGCGGACTGGCCGATGAACCCTTTACCCAGTTATCATCACGCCGGGATGATTTCCTCTATCAGCTAAAAAAATATGATGAACTGATGCAGGAAACTTTGCATGTCTCACGTCATGAATGGCAGGGCATTCATTTAGTGGAAAGGGAATGCGGGGAACTGGTGCTGGGTGAAATCGCTTATGCTGCTGAACTAATGCAGGTACCAGCAATTTTTTACCTGGATGCCGAGACTTTTTACGAAAGCCATTTTGCCTATCCTGGCTCTGAAAGTGATTACGCCCGCAAGCATTTTGGCTTCAATGACCCTTTTTCCAAAACCACCATCAGTCATCTGCCCCAGGAAATGTTGTTTTTTGCTTTGAGGGATGAGATCAGCGGGCAGCCATTTGTGGCACTGCCGGTACACAGTCAGTTCAGATATCAATTGCTGAAAAGAAACGGCTTTACAGCCGAAGATAAGGTGCGCATCAAACCGCGGCATTATTACTTTTATATCAAGGATGTGCTGGAGAAGGCCGCCCAGATGGTAAAAGATTACGGGAAACCGGAACTGCAGCCGGTGGTAACCATTTTTGAAGATGCGGAAAAGTTTGGCCAGTGGAGTAAAGACCCGGCGGGAGATACCCAATGGCTCCTGGAGTTCTTTAAACTGGTCGAGCAGGATGAAGAGATCTCATTTATAGGTCTTAAAGATTATTTGCAGCAGCAGGGCTTTTTAAACACCTATCCGGTTAAATCAAGTCACAGCTATAAGGAGTGGGAAAACTGGACGGCGAGACGCGGCATACGAGGGGTCACTTTCGGCGACGAACGCTTGCGCAAGGTGATCTGCCGTTTAAGAGATGTAGAAAGCTTGCAGAAGGATTTTGAAACCGCGGTCATTTCTGCCTGGGCGGAAGAAAAATTTAACGGGCAGGAAAAGGCTTTGCAGGATCAGACCATACGTTCACTGCTGCAATCGGCGGAGCGTTTTGATATTGTAAATGCTATCATCAGGGATAAATACTCCACGGAAACAGGCCTTCAATATGATACGGTCAACCGGGTACGTAATCTGGTCTATCAGGAAGACCCCAAGTGGGCCAGCCGTCACCCCAGCTACGGTTCCTCGCCCTATTACGATATGCAGGGCCTGGCATACCTGGAAGCAGCATCCCGGGTGATTACAGCCTTACAGACTAAAATTGGCATGCCGGAACCGGAGACCATCGCTTTGCGTGACTGGGATATGGACGGACGGGATGAGGTCGTGATACGGACTCCTGACCAATTTGTGGTCCTTGATACCAAAGGCGGCTGCATCAGTTTTCAGCAGGTCATCGATTCGGCCCTTACCCAAGATCCGGAAAAGGCACACCAGCTTATCGCTGCTGATATTGGCAGCGGTATCAAAGCGTATAATTCCATCTACAGGTACGCATATCCCCTGGTCTTTACCGAAGCTGACAGTAATATGGGCCGCAGGTATTACGCGGAAGGGGGAAGACAGGAAATCTGCAGGAACTCAATGCGCTGCGAGCTGTACTGGCAATATGATGATCAATTGACCTCACTGGGGAATCTGTTACACCGGGATTTTACTGTGCAAAGTATTACCAACAGCGAAGATGGCACATCTGTTCAGCTCAGCTGTCCTTTCCGGGTCAAAATCGAAGGGCGCATTTTGGAAATATTGGTTACAAAGTATTATCAAACCGGACCGCAACATATAAAGGTCAGAATAGAGGCTCAAATTGAAGGCGGGTTGGATCATGGTGAGCTGATTTTAGTCCCCCAGCTGATCACTTCAGCCACTCCCTCAGATGAAATTGAGTTTAAGCCCGGTGCTTTTCTTGGAATAGCAGGACAGAGCAATGAGGAAGCAGAATATGTATTGAGTGATATTACTGTTTTGTCTGGCGGGGGAATAAATTTCAAACAGGATAGATTTAGTTTGGCACAGCCTGAATCCATTGACTATGTTTATGAATTGAAAAATGGTGAAGGAGATGTTTTCAAAAACCTGGTCAGCTTTTCGGATATGCATTACAGCGGTCTGCAAAGAATAACCGTTGAGCCGGCAGTACGGAATTATTATAAAGACTATGTCTTCGAGGATCAAAGCCGTCTGGGCTACCACTCTTCAGGACTGGCCATTTTACCGTCAATACCCTTGACCGATAATAAAGCGTTTCTGGAAACCAAAATCCGCTGGGAGCTAAACACCGCCGCTAAAGCAGAAGATTACAGCAAAGTTTGCTATCTGATCGAGCACGAATAAATATGAGGGGGTAAAATAGGTGATTTTAAAGGATTTCTTCAGTTATTATTTTCAGGTTCTGGACCCTGAGGTACGTAAGATTTATGAGGCATTACTGCCGGAAAGTACTGATCTTGCAGGTGATTATGAGAAAATGTTCTCCCGTAATGATGAGGAGGCCATCGCTTTTCTTCTGAAGTTTCATAATACTGCCAATGAACTTCGGCGCAATCGACCCCAGGATGCGATCCTGTTTAATGTACATGGCAATGTTTGTTTTCCCTTTTTCGTGGAGTACATATGGAAGGTCATGAGCAGCGAAGAAAAGGATAAAGTGCTGAAACAAGCCGGCTGTGATAATTTAGATGATCTGACCAAAGCCTTGAATGACAAAGTGGAACTCCGCAACTGGTTCAGAAAGGAAATTGGCTCTTCTTTGAGCCAGCAGGATTTGTTTACCATGAATGAGATCATCGCCTTACAGAACTTTTCTTCCGGCGGCGAATATTCTTTTCTTAAATATGCCTATCCCAGTATCAGAAATATCAGGGGAAATGTACTGGATGCCGGATGTGGGGCCGGTTTCGCCTCTTTGGTAATGAGTCAGTATATGGATGTCTACTCCATCGATGCCTGCCGGGCACGGCTGGAAAGAGGCATGGCTTTATCCCGTATGATGCAAAAAGGGGAGAAAGAAATATTCCCCCGGGTCATAAACCTGATCGAAGAAGAATTAGGGGATATGGCGGTTGAGTGTGAATTCCCCAGCGCAGACCAGCTTATGTCCGAACCATCCAGAGAGATCACTTTTACCGAAGGCAGTTTGGACGCCCTTGACTATCCGGATAATTTTTTCGATGCCATTAACTGTCTCGATGTATTAGAACATACTTATGACCCGGAAAAGATCATAGCTCAATTTGCCCGGGTCTTAAAACCCGGAGGCAAAGTGTTTATCACGGCACCCACCCGTTATGGAGAAGTGGAACAGAGGATACACGAGAGTATCGAAGGGACTATGTTCCCCGCCATGCTGCATATGCACCATTTCGATCCGGAATCTTTGGATAAATTATTTTTTGCCCATGGTTTTAAGCAAGTGGAGATGCTGCCTTTCGATTATATGAGCTGGGAGGAATTCTTGCAGATCGCCGATCGTTCACCCGCCAAAGAGCTGGCGGAAGAACTCAGAAATAATCCTTTTGATGAAGTTGCCCTGCAGCTTTACGCAGTATACGAGAAAAAATAACTGAGCAAGAGAAGCGCCGCTCATAAACGCAAGTCCTTGACGAGATTTGCCTTGAGCGGCGTTTTTTAATGCCTGTAAATAAGTTGTTCGCTTTCCAAAGTACTATCTGTTGCTAACCCACCACATTCCTGGGTGAGCCCGATAAAAAGCCGGCAATATTGAGGACGATCTCCTGCAGCAGCCTTTGACGCGCTTCCTGGCTGGCCCAGGCAATATGCGGAGTGATAAAAAGTTTTTCCGGCTCTTTAAGGTGCAGCAGAGGATTGTCGCTTTTTATCGGTTCACTTTCCAGCACATCCAGTCCGGCACCGGCCAGCAGGTTAGCATTTAAGGCTGCCGCCAGATCAGTTTCATTAACAATACCGCCTCGTCCCAGATTTAGAAGCAGGGCACTGGGTTTCATAAGCTGCAGCTTCTGATAATCGATCAAATTTTTCGTATGGCTGTTTAAAGGAGCATGGATGGAAACAATATCAGATTCCCGCAATAATTCTTCCAGAGTTACCTGGCGGTAATCAGCAGCATGATTCAAGCCGGAAGTGGAATAGTAGATCACCTGGCACCCGAAGGCACTTGCGATGCCGGCAACTGAACGGCCGATAGTCCCGAGGCCTATGATCCCCCAGGTCTTGCCCGCCAGTTCCCAGAAAGTTTTATTTAAGTGAGTAAAAATATCGCTACCGCAATATTGACCTGATTTCACGTAGTTATCATAGTAGACTGGTGACTGCAGGAGATAAAACAACATGCAAAAAGTATGCTGGACAACGCTCCGGGTAGAATATCCGGCTACATTGCATACCGTGATTCCCCGCCGGGCTGTGTATGCCAGGTCAACATTGTTGGTGCCGGTTGCAGACAGGCAGATCAATTTAACTTTTGAAGCCTGTGCCAGGTTGCTTTCATTGAGTATCACTTTATTGCTGATAATGATTTCGCAGTTTTTAATACGTTCCTCTGTTTCATGGGGTTCGGTGACTTGATACACATGGAGTCTGCCAAATTGCTCAAGCGGACTCAAATCTATATCTGCTCCCAGGGTTTTCGCATCCAGGATGCAAATTTCACGCACATTA
>DBRM01000038.1 GCA_002305965.1 Syntrophomonas sp. UBA1368 | reverse complement strand
GGCTGCGGCTTCGGCAGTTTTGGAAAGATCGGCAGTGCCCCATATTATGCACTTTTAGGCGGAGTACTAAATGTGGTCATTATTTATGCGGTGGTAAAAGTGATCCCGCTGATCGGCGTGGGAAATGCCACCACAGCCATCATCGTAGCCCAGATCTCTACCGCCGTTCTGATCGATTGTCTGGGGATATTCGGCATGAAAAAGATCGGCTTTCAGTACCTGGATATCTTAGGTATTGTTTTACTGGCAGTTGGCGCCCGCATTCTTTTAATGAAATAGCCAAAAGAAAATTGACTTATAATCAATAGAAAACATGTATTTAAAGCTGCTGATGGTAAAATCAGCAGCTTATCTGTGCAATATATGATTGCTGCTGGCTTAGAGGAAGAAATGGCCTAGGGCATTGAAAGTATAGCCAATAATAACGATGCCTACGGCCACCAGACTAAAGAAAATAGTCAGCAGCCGGGGCTTGATCACCTGTGACAACATGATCAGGGAGGGGAGTGATAATGCCGTCACACCCATCATAAAGGCTAAGACCGTACCGATGCCGACGCCTCTTAATACCAGCGCTTCAGCAATGGGCAGGGTGCCGAATATATCTGCATACATTGGTATTCCTACAATAGTTGCCACTAACACGGAATACCATTTGTCCTGACCGAGTACGGCAGAAATAATATTTTGCGGGATCCAGTTATGAATAGCTGCTCCGATGCCGACCCCGATCAATATATACAACCAGACCCGTCCAACGATGTCTATGACCTGCGCCTTGCCATAAGCAGCTCTGTCTCGGGGGCTTAACGATTCAGGCTCATATTCCAGATTCTGATCCCCATATACAAAGGATTCTACATAGCCTTCCAGATTTGATTTGCTGATGATGGTCCCTGCAATAACTGCCAGGATCAATCCGGCGATAACATAAGCGATGGCGATTTTCCAATTGAAAATACTGGCCAGCAGGATCACCGAAGCCAGGTCCACCAGGGGAGAAGAAATTAAAAAGGAAAAAGTAACGCCCAGTGGAAGCCCCGCACTGGTGAATCCGATAAATAAAGGGATCGAGGAGCAGGAACAAAAGGGTGTTATGGTGCCGAACAAGGCGCCTAAGGTATTGGCCCACACCCCTTTATATCTGCCGATGATGGACCGGGTCCGCTCCGGCGGGAAATAACTCTGGATGTATGAAATGGTAAAGATCAAAACAGACAGTAAAATGAATATTTTGATCACATCATAGATAAAGAAATGGATACTGCCCCCCAGGCGGGTACTCATGTCCAAATTAAACCCGTTTTCCACCAGCAGCCTAACGGCATTGGAAAGCCACTCCATTTTAAGCAATTGATTGTTCAGCCACTCGAAAATGATCATTGCCAGCGCTCCTCGTGTTTTTTATATGATGCGATAACTAATCCAACCACTATCTCAGTGGTTATTATTCACCGGCAGATTTCAATAATTTATGCAATTCCTCTTTGCGGGGCAGCCTGCCGGAGACTTTCACTTTTCCGTCAATGACCAGAGCCGGCGTTGCCATCACTTTATAGCCCATAATGGTCTTGATATCTTCCACTTTTTCAACCTCTGCAGCGATGTCCAGTTCCGCCAGTGCGTTATAAACATCTTTCTCCAATTGTTTACATCTTGAACAACCAGTACCTAATACTTCGATTTTCATACGTTTACCTCCATTCATTATCTGCAATATTTATTATGTTTGTTTCTTAACAGCTGTAACAAAAGTATATAATTATATGCTTATATTATTGGAAGCGTGCTTGTATGTCAACGGTATTTTTCTTTGGGCGGACTCCAACGTCATTAAAAGACGATGATGGATAAATTGTTTTTTCTTGCAAAAATTAAACGAACAAGTAACAATATAATAAACATATAATTATATTATTATGCTTGATCAAGAGTCTTGCAATTCGTTAAAAGAAAGAGGGAGTTAGCATTGGAAACATCACTCACATCAAGACTTTCTTTTCTGGACAGATATTTGACGCTATGGATTTTTTTAGCCATGTTCTTAGGTGTTGGCCTTGGCTATGTGGTGCCTAATTTCGCTGGGTTTTTAAACCGATTGTCCGTAGGTACCACTTCAATTCCGATCGCCATCGGTCTCATCGTTATGATGTATCCGCCCCTGGCCCGGGTCAAATATGAGGAACTGGGTAAAGTTTTCAGGAATCGAAAAGTTCTGGGATTATCCTTGCTGCAGAACTGGATCATTGGCCCTGTGCTTATGTTTTTACTAGCGATCATTTTCCTTCGCAATTATCCCGAGTATATGGCGGGGATCATATTGATCGGTCTGGCTCGCTGTATTGCCATGGTCATTGTCTGGAACACCCTGGCTGACGGTGATAATGAATATGCTGCGGCCTTAGTTGCCTTTAACTCGATTTTTCAGGTGGTCTTTTATTCCATCTACGCCTATGTTTTTATCACTGTTCTGCCTGGCTGGCTGGGCCTGGACTCCATGGAAGTAAAAGTATCGATGGGGGAAGTGGCGAAAAGTGTTGCTATTTATCTGGGGATCCCTTTTGCTGCCGGTTTCCTGACCCGCTATTTTTTAAGACCGGCCAAAGGCGCAGATTGGTATGACCGGAAATTCGTTCCCAAATCCGGCCCCATTGCACTTTATGCTTTGCTTTTCACCATAGTGATTATGTTTGCGCTCAAAGGCGAGTATATTTTAACGTTGCCTTTAGATGTAGTCAGGATCGCTGTTCCTTTGTTGATCTATTTTGTGGTGATGTTTGGCGTGTCCTTCTTTTTCTCCATGAAGATCGGCGTCAATTACGAACAGACCACCTCGCTGTCCTTTACTGCCGCCAGCAACAACTTTGAACTGGCAATTGCGGTAGCCGTGGCGGTATTTGGCATTCATTCCGGGCAGGCTTTTGCTGCGGTAGTAGGGCCGTTAATTGAGGTGCCGGTAATGATCGGACTGGTCAATGTAGCTCTGTATTGGAAGAAGAAGTATTTTATGAAGACAAGGGCAGTTGCTTAAAGATTTATGGCTAAAGCTTATCTGACAGTATTATTTTCCATTAAAGAGGGGATTTAATATGGATAAGAAAAAAGTATTGTTTATCTGCACCCAGAACTCCGCCCGCTCCCAAATGGCGGAAGGGCTCCTTCGTTCACTATATGGGGATCGCTATGAAGTATTCAGTGCCGGCACCAATCCTTTCCGGGTCAATCCGTTTGCCATTGAAGCCATGAAAAAGGCAGGGATCGACATCAGCAGCCACCGCTCCAAAAGCATTGATGAATTCGTGGAAATGGATATCGATTATGCAGTTACCGTCTGTGACAGTGCCAAGGAAAATTGCCCTTATTTTCCCAGTGCCAGGGTATTGCTCCATAAAGGGTTTACGGATCCCGCCGTTACTAATGGAAACGATGCAGAAAAACTGGCGGTATTCGAGAAGGTTCGGGATGAGATCAAAACTTGGATCGAAGCAGCGGTGACGACAGATCTAATATAAATTGAGCATTTGATGCCTTTTAATTGAGAGGGGGAGAAAGGTGAACAATTTTATCGAAACCGTTAAATATTTTCTGCTAATAACTGCGGAGCTGACGGTATTATTTATTGGAATCAGCGCCCTGGTAGCGTTATTGCTTATGTATCTGCCCCAGGAGAAAATCAAAGACTGGATGTCCAGCAAAGGCATTTTCGGTAATTTTATCGGCGCTTTATTTGGGGCCTTGACGCCTTTTTGTGCCTGCTCTACGATACCGATGACACTTGGTTTTCTTGAAATGGGGATCCCTTTTGGAGCGGTAATGTCATTTGTAATCGCATCCCCCTTGCTCAATCCAATTATATTAGCCATGTTGCTGGCATTAATGGGATTAAAAACAGCCGTTACTTATTTTATTGTGGTTTTTGCAGCAGCCATTATCTTTGGGATCATCCTGGAAAAAACCGGCGGAGAAAAACTGGTCAAAAGAGTGCGGATCAAAGGTGGCAATCTTGAAGTTGATGAAATTCCGCAAGCATTTAAGGATAAATTAAAAAAAGCACTTCTGAAAGCTTGGGGAGATTTCTACGGTATTTTAGGTTATTTACTGATTGGTGTCGGCATCGGAGCGGTCATTTATGGATATCTGCCCCAGGATCTGGTGTTGCGTTATGCCGGTCCCGAGAACCCATTTGCCATCCCAATTGCAGCCATAATCGGCATTCCCCTTTATATCCGGGCTGAAACAGCCATACCGATCGGTTTATCATTAATGCAGAAGGGAATGAATGTGGGGGCGGTAATCGCATTGATAATAGGCGGGGCTGGAATGGCCATTCCTGAAATGAGCATGCTGGCGGGCATCTTCAAAACCAAATTGGTCGCAGCGATCGTATTTGTTATTTTCCTCACGGCAGTGATCGGCGGCTATCTCTTTAATCTTATATAATTATGTCAATTACAGTATAAAAGTCACTTCTGGCGGATCAATTGACGTAGAATATTGAGGTAGTGTAAAAATGAGAATGGAAACGACAGACGGATAACATCAGTATTACTGATCCAGATTATAATTAATAAAGAGGAAATAGAGACCGAAAGGGGTAATCATTGATGAGAAATGAAAATGAGAAAAAAGGGCTGTTTGCTAAATTGATCGACTTGAAGAAACCGAAACAGAATTCGTGCTGTAGTTTTGAACTGGAAGAAATTCCGGAAGATGAAAAGGAAAAGGGTACTGACAAGAATTCCAAAGACAAGGATGGAAATTCTTGCTGTTGATTCAGGTCAAGGCATTTTCGAAAGCAGATAACCACTGCGATACAATGGCCGTAGAAAAGTACAGGGGGTTTACGTATTATGAGCGACAAAGAAGAAATCAGAGCTTTTATCAGAGAGAATTATTCGAAAATCGCCCAGCAAAGTTCACAGGGAGGCTGCTGCAGCAGCGGTTGCAGCTGCAGCGGTACGCAGATCGATATTAAGGACACCTCACTTAGTCTCGGATATTCTGAGAGCGACCTGCAAGGTGTTCCGATCGAGTCAAATATGGGATTAGGCTGCGGCAATCCCCTTGCCATTGCCGCACTCAAGGAAGGTGAGATCGTACTTGATTTGGGGAGCGGCGGCGGATTTGATTGTTTTCTCGCCAGACAGCAGGTAGGAGAGACCGGTTATGTGATAGGGGTCGATATGACGCCGGAAATGATCAGGCTTGCCCGGAAAAATGCCAAAGAAAGCGGTTATACCAATATGGAATTCCGCCTGGGGGAAATCGAGCCCCTGCCGGTGGCAGATGAAGCAGTCGATGTGATCATTTCCAATTGTGTCATTAATCTGTCAA
>DBRM01000076.1 GCA_002305965.1 Syntrophomonas sp. UBA1368 | reverse complement strand
TCGTAGTCAGTGGGCGTAGCCACGATCACAAAATCCGCATCTTTATAAGCCTGATGGTTATCGAGGGTGGCATTCAGATTCAGTTCCCGGGTGGAGAAAAACTCCTCTATTTCACGGTCAATGATGGGAGATACCCGCCGGTTGATCATCTCAACTTTTTCCTTGATGATATCAATGGCCGTCACTTCATTATGCTGCGCCAGCAATACCGCATTGGACAGTCCCACATAGCCGGTCCCCGCCACAGTGATTTTCATCGGTTCCTCTCCTCTTGCCATTTTGCATGTAATTATATCACAAAGAAGTGTTTCCGGGGTATGGCGTAACATAGAGCGGATCATCCCAAAAGTAATTGACTTTTGGGGTGGTTCTTGCTATACCGTTTAACAGAGGAGTTTAGGAAATGACAATTATATTTACCCGAATCCGCAGTTTGCTTACATTTCTTTTAGCCATCTTCTATTTAAGCAATCTGGTTATTAAATCTGATCAAATCAGTCATATTATTCCGGTTATTCTGGTGCTTCTGGTTGGGTTCTGCATCCCTACCATCACCGGCTCATCCAGAATTATCGGTTATGCGATCTTTGCAGCTGGTATCGCACTGCTGGTCATATACAATGCTCCTTTGAATGTTTGGATAGAGTCCCTGGAAAAGAACCTTTATATAGTTGTGATACTTATCCTGGTGCCTTTGCTGAAGATCCCCATTCAACAGGGAGGATATTTTTCCGCGCTGAAAACATTTTTCCCCCATTATGTTAATTCCAGCAGCAGGTTTTACCTGTTGTCGGGTATTATCACCAGTTTCATCGGCATGATGATCAATATAGCAGTAATGCCCCTTTTAGATGAAATCAGCAAAGCCACCAAATACCACACTGATAAAAAACTGTTAACTACCGCTATCAGCAGGGGATTTGCCGCCTGTATCATCTGGGCTCCCACCATGGCAGCCCCGATACTCATCCTGCAGTTAACCGATATCAGCTGGCCGCAATATTTCCCCTATGCGGCTGCATGTGCAGCCCTTGTGTTTCTGGTTGGTTATTTTATGAACAAGTACGAATATCGGGGGGAATTGCCTGCTGCCTCTGCCGATGACACTGTGGACATTAGGCAGGCTGATTACAGGAAAATAATTGAATTATGCTTGTTTGTGATCATATTAATTGCGTCAATCTCATTAATAGCGGTTATTTGGGAAATATCAACCTTTACTGTTGTATCGTTTGCCGCTTTGATTTTCCCTGTAATCTGGATGGCAGTTATCAAACATTTGCCGATACTGTTTAATGAAGTAAAGGAAAACTATTATTGTCAAAGCCTCCCCCGTTTGAACAATGAGATCGTCCTTTTTGTCGGGGCGGGATTATTAGCCGGAGGCATCACCTACTCAAATCTCGGGGATTACGTGCCCTATATTCTGCAGATGCTGGTGGGGGATAACGTGCTTTTATTAACAATTGCAATTATGTTTGGCACGCTTTTTGTTTCCGCCCTGGGTGTTCATCCAATCGTAACGACGGTCATTATCGGGGAGACCATCAATTTTGCTGCATACGGAATCAGTCCTGTATATATGGCTTTGCTGCTGAGCGTCAGCTGGACATTAGGAATCATTATAAGTCCGGCATCTGCCACCATCATTACTTTGTCCGGCTTAACCGGCCGATCCCCGGTGAAAGCCGGCTTACATTGGAATGGGCTGTATGTTCTGATATCATCCGCATGTTTTATAGCCTTCGTCACGATCTTAAGACTGCTGAATCTGCTATAGGGGTGTGACAGGGNNTCT
The DNA here is from genome assembly GCA_002305965.1 of Syntrophomonas sp. UBA1368. Taxonomy (GTDB): domain Bacteria; phylum Bacillota; class Syntrophomonadia; order Syntrophomonadales; family Syntrophomonadaceae; genus UBA1368. The sequence goes on along the minus strand of DBRM01000076.1, from coordinate 3,131 downwards.
TCTGTCTGCGTTTTGCTGTAGTATTTTTGACTGTAAATGAGTAGACAATTCTAATACAATCTGTAAAGGTTCCTGCTTTTGGCATAATAGTCGCCCCTGCGCTTCTTTAACATAAAATTAGCGCAGACAGAAGAACCGTCNNACTGTGTGACAACCGTCCCCGGGACAACCTACATGTACCGAAGAGAAATGATGCCCCCACAAATGTGAGGGCATTTTCCCAATAATCCTTTTTATCAGATTAAATTTTATGCAGCAAAGACTTAGCAATGGNNCTGCCGCAAGGGCATGGATCATTCAACTTTCTTTCCGGTGTTGAAGTCGAAAATATCAGCCTTTTTAAACTCAAAAGGTTTATCAGGAAGCGGTCGCAAATACATTTTTTCATGCTTATTTGAAAGCTCTTTCGGTGTATAACCATTGTTTTCCCGTCACAGTATTTATGCGTGAGCCAGCGGATTTTCAAACGTCCAGGATCTCGAAAAACCTCCTCAATGGAAGACTCAATGATCCCAATATTCCAGGCACCAATTAAAAACTTTCCCTTTAACCCCATAACCGGCCCTCGCAGATTCTATTTTGGATAAACTTTGATCATTGCTCCGTATAACCAACATCATCACCCGGTTCCGAGTGACTATTACTTACAAGGATACTGTGATGATGTAGTCCCTGCAATGCCTTTTTGCAACCCCGTCTCCACGACAACCTTCAGTTCTTTCTTAAAACAGCTACTTTTACAATCCCGGGCGCGAAAAAACACCGGGATTGAAAAACTAACCGCTTTTTGCACCCGGGAATCTATTCCCGGGGTGTTTTTTGCCCCGGGTTTCAAATCCCGGTGTTTTGCGTTCAGTCCAAAATTAAGTTTAGTCTTTAAAACAGATTGAGTGTTACGGAAAGATCGTTCCGGTATAACATTGTAGAAATTTTTTAAAACAGCTAATTTTTCATTTCGACGTGCTAAAAAGCGCCGGAAATGAAAAATTGACCGCTTTTTGCAACCGGAAATCGATTTCCGGTGTTTTTTTACGACCGATAATCGATTTCGACCACTTTGCTTTCGAGCCAGTTTGCAATCTACACTTGGATGCATACAAACCTCAAAAAAGCTTAAGAAAGGAGGATAAGAATGGACACATTGCTCAAGTTCTGTTATTTTACTATCCCGGCCACAGGCGGCCTTGCAAAAGGAGGTGAAAGAAACTATGAATGCTGAAAAAAGAAAACTAAAAGACTATTCATTCACGATCATTCCCAATGATTTGCTGGAAGCTTTTTTTACCGTTAAAATGAGCTCGACCCAGTATAAGATCTGTCTTTATTTACTGCGCAAAACTTACGGTTGGCACCAGGATTCTGCCGCTGTTTCCCTGTCCCAGTTCGTTGATGCCTGCGGCGGAACTCCCCAGTGGCTCTCGGTGCAGATACAGGAATTGGCCAGGCGGAGAATCATCCACTGCGAGAACAAGATTGGCCGCAAATCAGTTTACCGAATAAACGACCATACCGAAGAATGGATCAGAGAAGATCAAAAAGCAATGCAAAAGTNNNCATGATAGAACTATCACGTTCCAGCATGATACCACTATCATGTTCAAGCATGATAGTTGACAGTCAATCCGCCTTAGAGCAGTCGGGAATGCCGGATACCCTAAAGAAAGATTTAAAGAAATATATAAAGAAAGAAAAGAAAGCAGTTACCAGTTTCAATTATGCAGAGGATTCATTATATTACGAACTGGCTCAGCTTTTATTGGATAATATTCTTGCCCATTTACCTGAATTCTTGCAGCCCGATTTACAACACTGGGCAAAAACCATGCAGCTGATCATCGAAAAAGATAAAAGGAATCCGGAAACCGTAAGACAAGTGATCATTTATTCCCAAAAAGATCCCTTCTGGCGGACAAATATCCTGGATGCAGTCAGTTTGCGCCATAAATTCGATCATTTAAACGCTAAAAGATTATCTCAAAGCAACAACAAGCAATCTAAAGGAATATATGATGATTATGAGATTTTCTTTTTATAAAAAGGAGGTCCTTCAATGGATAAACCAGAGATAGACATTTACGCATACGGTTACACCGAAATCCCATTTGATATATTTGATGCTTTGATCTTCATAAAAAAGGATCGCATCCAGCATGATCTCTGTATGCATATCTTAATGCAGACATATCAGGGCGATGGAGAAGCCGCATTCCTTAATTTAAATGAATTTGCATTCCTTAGCAGGACCAGCTTGAGCTGGGTACAGAAAAGACTAAGAAGACTCATCGAAAGACGAATCGTCCTTTGTATGGAAGAAAGACCAGGCAATATCGGAATCTATAAGATCAATCCTGAAATTTCAGAGTGGCATGATAAGCGGCTGCAAAANNTGTGGAGGAAGTTATTCCCCCTCCCTCCCGGACAGGAAGAATAACCAAAGCTGTCGGTCTATCGTTGTAGGGCAGCTATTAGCTGTCCCCTCTCTCAGACTGGGGGCAAACATGGGGACTGGTATGACGTTTTAAAGCGAAGATTTAACTGTTGGAGAAAACGGCGGCCCTGTCCCCTGTGTTTGCCATCAAAGTAAAAAAGACAGGGGGAAATTCCTACGGAGAAGGGGCTCCCCTGTCTGAGGCTCAATCGTTGTGGTGGCGAGAGAAACGTGGTGAGAAGACCCTTCGCGGTTGTAATATGTTAGAATTAATCAAATAAATAATACGAAGGAGACATATATGTCTATAGAATACCTGGTTAAAAAGGAAACAAAAATGACCCCACCTGGAAAAGTAATAAAAGCCAAAATTTCAGGAACCGATCTTAGAATTTTGTTAACGCCACTGAATGGAATTACTGATTTCTTAAGAGTATCCGTAAATGACGACTATACATTGGTTACACTACTGGATTATCCGTGGACTTCTTATCCATTTAAGCTTCCTTTGGCTGACTATGTTGGAGAAGATTATTTGTTGGAAAAGCTATACCACTTCGATCACAAATATCTCGAAGAAGCACAAAAACTTTGCCATTTACTAAAGAATTATTAGGCAAGAATCTGGGGAGAGAGACAAGCTAAAAAATTTCAGTTAAAATAAGACCATTTCCGTTTAGCTATAATCTCCAGGTAAAATACG
>DBRM01000046.1:30866-42472 GCA_002305965.1 Syntrophomonas sp. UBA1368 | reverse complement strand
AATCCCAAAATCTATGAATTTGAAGCCGTTATGAAGAACTGGTTTTATTATGAAGCATGGTTTTAAGATGATGGGAGTTAATAAATGAGAATACGTAAGGAACATCCTGAAGATTACAATGCAATACTGCGGCTTACATACGAAGCATTCCTCACGCTTGATTATCCGGGCAGAAAACGCATGGATGAGCATTATCTTATCTCACTTTTACGAGGATCGAATTTTGTTATCCCGGAGCTTTGCTTTGTTATGGAAATGGAAGGCGAAATTCTCGGGCATATTCTCTACACCAAAAGCGAAATTATCAAAGATGACGGAACGAAGATCCAGACGATCACCTTCGGCCCCTTAAGTGTTCTTCCAAAGTATCATAAGCAAGGAATCGGGGCTGCCCTTGTTCGTCACAGCCTTGAAAAAGCAAAGGATTTAGGATATGGTGCAGTCTTAATAACCGGTGTTCCGGATTATTATCCCAAACTTGGCTTCAAGCGCGCAAAGGAATATAGTCTGATTCTTCCTGACAGCTCCTCGCCCGATGAATTCATGGCATATGAACTGCAGCCGGGTTATTTGCACAACGGCGGTGTATTCGGCGGTTTGGCACCTGAATATAACAGGGCTGAAAATGATGAAACCGGTTTTGCTGCTTTTCATAAATGGTTTATGTCGGAGTATTATCCCCATGCACTCATTCTTCGTCCGTTCTACGATAACGACATTGTTTTATTTGAAAGGTGGCTCGAGACCGACCATGTCAAGCCCTGGTATGATCATCCCCAAGACTGGCTTCACGAGTTGAAAAACCGGCACGGCAAATTTTCTTTTATCACACATCTCATTGCTGAGATGGAGGGTGTTCCCATCGGATTTTGCCAGTATTATGATATGTTCTGCGGGCAGGACCATGAGGACTGGTTAAATATTCCTGCACTTGGTGTTATTTTTAGCATTGACTATCTCATCGGTGAACCGGCGTATCTTCACAAAGGACTGGGGCAGAAAATGATTGCGCTGATGTTGGGAATGCTTCGGGATAAAGGCGCCCAGACTGTTGTTGTCAGGCCTGATGCAGATAACGTAAAATCCAATCGTGCTTTAGAAGCGAACAGTTTTGTCTGGAACGGAACCGATTACATCCTTAAGTTATGAGGTATCTGACAACAGGAGGTTTTAGTTCTGAGCAACCCATTATGTGAAGAGGAGAGAACCATTAATGAAAAAGATTAAAATTACTGTAATGAAAATGGCTCACTATCAGGATCTGATTGATAAATACGAAAATCCCATCAGTCATGCCTGCGATATGACAGTAGGACAGGAGTTCATCGCCAACGGTTGGGAAAAGCCGGAGGGAATGTGCGGCAGTGCCTGGGAGAGTATGTCTCCTTTTGTAATGACCCTTGCCCACGGCGGAGAGGACTTTTTTGACGGATGGATGAAAAACAAAAAGTCCGCCATGATCTCCTGCAATGACGGTTTCCGTCCGGTCAGTTTTCTGATTGAGACATTGGACGAAGATGCTTGATTGATTCTAAATTAAAAGGAGTGTATGTATTTATGAATGATAGCAATACTAAAAAGGCACCCCCATCAATGGATGAATGGCTTAAAGAGGCCAAAGCCCATCCAAGGGCAACCCGGGCAGGGATGTTTTTGATCCACAACGGTGTGGTGCGGGAGACACCAAAGGCTCAGGTACGCCAGGGGATCGATGACGGTTCGGTGGTAAAAGGAATGGTATTCGCCTACGATGCTGCCAAAGTGGATGAAATCATTGCCCAGACCTATAATATGGAAGGAATCTTCTATGTTAAGGTATGGCTCAATGAAGGCCAACTGGAGGTTGGGGATGACATAATGTATGTTTTGATCGGCGGCGATATCAGGCCTCGTGTCATTGATGCCCTGCAATTTCTTGTGGGAAAGATTAAGAACGAATGTGTCACTGAGATTGAGCAAAAATCATAATTTAACTTCAAAAGTTGATTGCGCTAATTGTTGAAGGGGTAGGAAGTGTTCCTGATAAAGGAGGCTTGTTTATGAAAAATGTAGTAATAACCGGCAGCACACGCGGCATTGGTTTTTATATGGCCAGAGAGTTTCTATCCGCAGGATGTAACGTTACTCTGTCGGGCAGGGGTGAGGATCTGGCTGCAGCAGCGCATAACGAACTTAAGCCATTTGAAGGAAAATATATCTATATACCATGTAACGTCCGGGAAAAAGCGAGCCTGCAGAACCTCTGGGATGCTTCTTATAAACAGTGGGGCAGTGTGGATATATGGATCAATAACGCGGGACAAAACACACCCTACAAGTTTTCCTGGGAAACGGGCGAGACTTACACCGAAAACGTTATTATGACCAATATTACCGGTATGGTGTATGGTTCTCAAGTTGCGGCTGTGGGTATGTTGAAACAGGGACATGGCGCGATCTACAGCATGGAGGGGTTGGGCTCCGACAACATGATACAGCTTAAGACCATACTGTATGGCACCACCAAGCATGCATTAAGATACTTTATGAAGGGGCTTGCCAAAGAACTGGAGGGTACCGGTGTTATAGCGGGAAGATTATCTCCGGGTATGATGCTGACCGATTTTATCACCAAAACCCCGGATGGAGACCCGTCAGAAGTATTAGGAGACGAAAAATTTAAAAAGGTGTTCAACATAATAGCAGATAAACCTGAAACAGTAGCCAGTTTTTTTATACCGAGAATACTAAGCAATACCAGAAACGACGTGTTGATCGCATGGATGACAAATGCCAAGGCAGGATGGCGTTTTATGACTGCAGGCTTCCGCAAGGGTAAACTGATTTAACATTGAAAGCTTATATAGGAATAATGCCGGGAAATATCATTTACCAAGCTTTCATTTGTCCGGTAAAATAATAAGCAGACACCCGCCGGTTGAAGGCGGGTGTCTTGATAATTATTCTGGGCCGTTGATATTGTTGCGAAACGGTACACAACATTTCTGAATATAACCTACCACCAGCTTAGGCCAGAGCATACTATTGGGATATTCTGAACTATAAAATCCTACCAGACTGTTGAATAATTCATTTCCAATAAGCATTATTCCATTATTGGGAATACACCCGGAGTACCATCCTTTTACCAGTGAGCAGACATCAAAATAGAGTTTGCAGAAGTTATCGGGACAGACGGTACTGCAGAATTCCGGGCAATGATCAATTGGCGGCTGATTGCACCAGGTGACACATCCTTCTTCCCATGGGGCCAAAACATTGTAAAGGCATACTTCAATATCTTCTGGCACTTCATTACGATAAATGCTTAACTCCAAATAAGCATAGCAAATCTCACTGTTGGGCGGAATAAAATTACATCCCAGACTGCATAGGTCAAATTGCAGCAAACTGCGGTAATCATCGGTGCATGGGCAGGTTTGTGTCGGACAATCGAATTGACTTACATAAAGATAAGGGGCTTCTCCAAAGTTTGTGTGTGGATAAAACTCTGCAATATAAGCATCCTGACTGGGAGTAAAGCATATTGTAGTGCAATGGCATCCACTGATCTGACTTGTGACATCTTTGGCACAGGACATTTGTAACCCTCCTTTCGGTGTTTACTATATTTTATTGATTATGGTGAAAAAAGGTTACACTGGAGGATTATATTTATTTCGCTCTGTTTTAGCTCTGTTGGGTTTATTGTTACATCACAAACCCCGCCAGGGGTACCGTACCTAAGTACGCCTTTCCCAGCGGGGCTTTTTCGTGCATTACTCTTAAATTATTTTGTCAGGCCTATCATCTTGTTTCAAATGTATTTTTAGGGTGTTTTAACTTTTGATTTGAACCTCTACTACGCTGCCTCCTGCGTATAGTTCCCGCAGTTTGGGCTTCTCAATTTTGCCGGTCGGATTACGCGGTACATCCGCAAAGATGATTTTCCGCGGTCTTTTGTAGCGGGGCAGGGCAGAACAGAAAGCCATAATGTCTTCTTCGCTGCATTGGTGTTGGGGTTTTACCTCAATGATGGCTGCTGCAATTTCGCCCAGGCGCTGGTCGGGCAGTCCAATAACCGCTACATCCTTGATCGCATTATGTCCGCGGAGAAAGTCTTCGATCTGCACCGGATAAATATTCTCACCGCCGCTGATGATCACATCTTTCTTGCGGTCAACAAGGAAAATAAAGCCATCTTCATCCATCTGGGCCATATCTCCGGTAAACAGCCATCCGTCCTTGAGTACTTTGGCAGTTGCTTCCGGGTCATTGAAATAACATGTCATCAGGCCAGGTCCTTTTACAGTCAATTCTCCCACTTGTCCCTGGGGCACTGGCTGGCCAGATTCGTCAACGATCCTGGCTTCCCAGTGGTAGCCCGGTTTGCCTATAGCCCCTACTTTATGGATGTTTTCGGTTCCCAGATGAACACAACCGGGACCGATGGATTCGCTCAAGCCATAATTGGTATCATATAGATGGTTGGGGAAATATGTTTTCCAGCGTTTGATCAAACTGGGCGGAACCGGCTGGGCACCGATATGCATCAGACGCCATTGGTCAAGCTCATAATCTTTCAGATTTACTTCACCGCTTTCGATGGCGTCCAGAATATCCTGGGCCCAGGGAACCAGCAGCCATACTATGGTGACTTTCTCCTGGGAAACTGCATTAAGGATCCATTTGGGTTTGACCCCCCGCAGCAAAACCGCTTTGCTGCCAGCAAGCAGACTGCCGAACCAGTGCATCTTGGCGCCGGTATGATATAAGGGAGGTATGCACAGGAAGTTATCCTCGCGGCCCTGACCATGATGGTTTTGTTCGGTTTCACAAGATGATACCAGGCTGCGGTGTTTATGCAATATTGCTTTGGGAAAACCGGTCGTGCCGGAAGAGAAATAAATTGCCGCATCATCTTCATCCGTCAGTGCAATGGAGGGATCTTCCGTCGAGCATTTTGCTGCCAGGGTGCGGTAGCATTCTGCAAAGGGAGGACAATCCTCGCCGACAAAAAAGCGTAATTTGACCTTTGTGATCTGATCGAAAACTGCTTCCACCCGGCCAATGAATTCAGGTCCGAAGATTAATGCATCGGCTTCCGATAATTCAAGACAGTATTTGATTTCTTCTGCAGTATAGCGGAAGTTTAAGGGCACAGCAATTGCACCGGTTTTAAGGATGCCGAAGTAAATCGGCAGCCATTCCAGACAATTCATCAGCAGAATTGCTACCTGATCACCTTTTTTAATTCCTTTTTTCAAAAGCAGATTGGCAAATTGATTGGCCTGGTTATCAAACTCCCGCCAGGTAATCTCACGCCGGTACATGGCGATGGGATTTGGTTCAATGAGTTCATATTCACGCCAGGTAATTGCACGTTTTTCCTCCAGCTCAGGATTTACTTCAATGAGACTGACTTCATCGCCATACAGACTGGCATTTCGCACCAAAAATTCGGTTATGGGCATGTATTTTCATTCCTTTCTCAAAAATATAAAACCATTTATATACATAAGCATTTATTGTGTAATCACTGCTTCCTGGTCCGGCCGACTGAGAAACTTGACCATTATGGCAGCGATCACCAGTATGGCTGCAGCGGCCAAGTATGCATAACTGTAAGAACCAGTAACATCAACAATTTTACCTGCAGTCAGCGGGCCGATCAAACCAGCTGCTCCAAAAGCGGTAAACACAAGGCCATAATTAACTCCGCTGTTTTTCAGGCCGAAAAAGTCATAAGTCAAGGCCGGGAAAATGCCCAGCAGTGATCCGTAAGCAATGCCGGTAATGCAGACTCCCACCGTTAAGGATGTCATGCTGGTATAATTAACGAACATCAGCATATTAGCCGCCTGCAGTAAAAACATTATTGCCAGAGTCTTGTTGCGCCCAATTCGGTCTGACAAAAATCCGCCGATGACACGGCCGCCGGAATTGAAGACCGCCAGAATTGCTACCAGGGCAAAACCCCAGGTAAGCTTAGCCTGGATACCGGCAATGATAGCTATATGGCCGATTACCATCAGGCCGGCAATGGCTCCAAAGCAGTACATAAACCAAATCATCCAAAATTGTACGGTTCTCATCATTTCAGCCGGAGAGAATTCTCTTTTACCGGATGCTCCGCTGGCAGTCTCTGACGGTGCACCAGCGGGTACATATCCGGCTGGAGGCACAGCCAGGAACTGCGCAAACAAGATCACTAATCCCCCAAATACAATCCCTATGATCAGGAAGGTTTGCGTAACCCCTACGGCATTTATAATGGCCTGAGTGAGAGGGGCTGCATAGGCTGCTGCCAGACCGAGCCCTGCCACAACCAAACCGGATGCCAAACCGCGTTTGGCGGGCGGAAACCACTTGACTGCAGAAGGAATGGTAGCCCCGTATGACATCCCCGATCCGGCTCCTACTATAATTCCAAAAAATACTACGAAACCTGGTATGGTAGTTTGCAGAGAAGTCAGCATCATACCCACGAGCATCAATACCCCGCCGGCAGAAGCTACAACCCGCGGCCCGTATTTATCAAATAACTTCCCTCCAGGTACCATCATCAGTGCTACCATCGCCAGTGCCACAGTGTAGGGAAACATAGCCTGGGTCTTTGTAAACCCCAGTTCTTGAATGAGGGCTGCCGCATATACACTCCAGGCATATAAAAACCCACCGGCAAGATTGAGAAGAATACCTGCAATCGTCACGCGCCAACCAATATTTTTCACCATCATAAAACACTCCCTCAAATAATTTTTCCCAACAAAAAAAACTCCCGCAGGAGTTGATAAGCATGTCACATAGACATAACTGTCTGTGTCCAGTTATTTGCCTGCCATGCTACCATCCTGCTTTTTTAAACCCCGTTTTTTACCATCCAACCAAACTACCTAATCATAATAACAAATTTCGAAACATTTGGGTATAGTTTTCGTAAAAAAGACAGATATTTAATAGTCCGGTCCAGGAGCAATGAGATAAGAAACCCAAGAAAAAATTTAGGATTATCAAATTATATTTGCTATGGCACGAATTCATGATTTAAATTAATAACCCGCCAATAAATTCATTGACGGGTTTAACTGTCATATAAAACTGGACTTTGGTTCAACGATTAGAAAACCGGCCTGTTGCTCCTTACATTTGCTGTTGCTGCTGCTGCATCTGGGAAAAACTTTGCTGAATACGGGTTAATTCTTCCTGCGGGGCCGGCGCAACTTTATACCAACCTTTTTGATTCATCACATCAAAGATTTGTTTTTGGTGATCAAAGGTCTGATTGAGCATGCTGGTAAAATGCTGCCTTAGCTGTGGGTCAGCACTTTCGAGAACGCTGCTGGTCAGCATGCTGGCGGCCAGCTTGTGTTCATATAAAAGGATGCCCATCCATTCCATATCTTTTGACATTACAACTTCCTCCTTACTGCATACTGCTTCTTGAAACAAATGAAGCTGAACTCTGGATTAACTGGTTATGCTCGCTGCCCATTTTTTGAATAAGGCTTTTTACCTGGGGATCAGTACACTCGCTCATGGCGTGTTGACATGTTTTCTGTATCGCTTCCATCATCTTGCTGCAGTCTTCCAGATACAAAAGTTCCCTTGTCGATAGTTGCATAACGAAAAACTACCTCCTTTCAAATCTACTTATTAGGGTGCGCAATTATTCTCGTGGTATGCAAAAATATTAAGCCCTAACATCCATTGAACTTGGCAGATACTTGTAATCTGATATTCAAAACCAGCGAATAATATCCGTATGTTTGGGAGATATAAATAAGAATAATAAAAATAGGAGGAATCTGTGCTTGGAGTTCCAATCCATAGGAAATGATGTTATTCGCAAAGATGCCTGGGAGAAAGTAACCGGCAGGGCTTTGTATAATGCTGACATTTCTTCTCCGGGATTATTGCATGGAGTTTTGGTAACCAGCACCTGTGCCCATGGAAATATAAAAAGTATCCATCTTCAGGGAGCAAGAATGATGGCCGGTGTTAAGGCTATTCTGACGGGTGACAGCTATCCTGATTTGACCGGTTCAGTTCTGGAGGACCGGCCTCCTTTGGCTAAAGGAAAAGTGCGCTATTATGGAGAACCGGTTGCCCTGGTTATTGCCCGCAGTGAATTCGAAGCGTGTGCGGCTGCAGCCAGGATCAAAATTGAGTATGAGAAACTTCCCACGGTCAATTCGCCACGGGAGGCGATCAAATCAGAATCCCCTTTGGTTCATGATCAACTGGGCTCTTATAAAAAAGTGATTCCGGAAGTGTATCCGGTTCAAAACACTAATATTTGCCATCAGATCAAGATCCGTAAAGGAGATATCAACAAGGGCTGGAATGAAGCTGAGGTAATCGTGGAAGGATCTTTTTCGCTTCCTTCATCAGATCATATTGCCATGGAACCGCATAATGCCAAAGCTGAAATTCTTCCGGATGGACAAATCATCGTTGATACCAGCTCTCAATCACCATTCGCTGTGCGCAAGCTGATCAGCCAACATTTCAAAGTAGACCTGGGAAAGGTTGTAGTCCGGGTACCTCTGGTTGGGGGTGGATATGGAGGGAAAGCATCTACGAATCTGGAATACCTTGCCGTCATGGCTTCGAAAGCAGTGGGCGGGCAGCCAGTCCTCATAAAGAATTCCCGGGAACAGGATATCGCCAGCGCTCCAGGTAAACTGGCATTGGAAGCTACAGTGAAATTGGGCGCCAGGAAGGACGGCAAGCTGGTTGCCGGGGAATACACTTTTTTGGTCGGGACCGGGGCTTACGCTGATACTGGACCAAGAATGACCTCTGCCATGGCGATGAGCTGCACTGGACCATACCGGCTTGAAAATGTTTGGTGTGATGCATACTGCATTTACACAAATCATACTTTTGCTACTTCATTCCGTGGATTCGGACATTCTTCAATGACCTTTGCCGTTGAGCGGATGATGGATAAACTGGCAGCCGCCCTGCACATGAATCCGCTGGAATTAAGGCGTATAAATGCCATTCAATCAGGAGATACCACTCCTACACAGGTTAGACTAACACCGAGCATTTTGGGCTATTTACCCGGATGTATTGAAAAAATACAAAAGTTAATTAATTGGGAGGAAGGGAACCGTATCGATATGGGGAACAACCGTATCAAAGCAAAAGGAATCGCTTGTTTCTGGAAAACCTCCAGTTCTCCAACGGATGCTTTTGCTGCAGCTATAGTTTCCTTTAATTCTGATGGCAGCGCCAATCTGCAAGTAGGGGCCGTGGAGATTGGGCCTTCAACCAGGACAACATTGGCCCAGATACTGGCTGAAAGACTGCGAATGGATATTGACCGGATCTATGTTCAAATGGAGGTTGATACCCGTACCAGTCCCCATGATTGGAAAACCGTAGCAAGTATGTCTACTTTTTTGGTGGGGCGGGCTGTTTTAACAGCAGCAAATGATGCCATTGGTCAATTAATAAACCTTGGTGCCATGGCCCTCAAGTGTTCACCGGAAGATCTGGATTTTCAACATGAAAGAGTATATCTTAAAGAAAATCCGGAATTTTATGTGGAATATAAAGATATCGTACATGGTTTTAAATATCCGAATGGCAATACTGTGGGAAGACAGATCATTGGAAGGGGATCCTACATTATGCCTCATCTTACCGCCATGGACCAGGAAACCGGCAAAGGGCAGCCGGGCCCTTTTCTCACTCCCGGTGTCCAGGCAGTGGAAGTGGAACTGAATACCGCTGACTATACTTATAGAATCATAAAAGCCGCTACCGTTCTCGATGCCGGTAAAGTAATCAATCCCAAAAGTGCCAAAGGATTAGTTATGGGGGCTATGGGTATGGGGTTGGGATTGGGCAGCAGGGAAGCTTTCCTGTGGAGTGCTGACCAGGAACTGCAAAATACCAGTTTGCGTACATACAAGGTGATACGGATCGGAGAACAGCCGGAATACTTGGTGGATTGGGTGGAAACACCGAATGTCAACGGACCTTACGGCTCCCGGGGCCTGGCTGAACATGGGATCATAGGTATTCATGCCGCATTGGTAAATGCCTTAAGTCTGGCCGCCGGAGTAGAGTTGGATCAGGTGCCGGTCACCCCGGAATTGATCTGGAAAAAGCTCAGGGAGGCCCAAAATGATTCCCTTTGATTTTGAATATTATCGACCACAGAGTATTACAAATGCCGCTGACATTTTTCAGACCCTTGAAGAAAGTGGAAAAAACCCTGTATTTTATGCAGGAGGGACTGAGATCATTAGTATGGCCCGCATGAGCAGCATCACTACCGGAGCAGTGATCGATGTAAAGGAGATCCCTGAATTAAAAGCAATGGAATTCAATGGTGATGATCTGGTTATCGGGGCCGGAGTCACTTTGACCCAGATCCATGAAGCCAATTTGTTCCCGCTTTTAGCCCAGGCATGTGCCCGGGTAGCAGATCACACAATACAAAACAAGATCACTTTGGGGGGGAATCTGTGCGGCACCATCATTTACCGTGAAGCGGTCCTGCCCCTGCTGCTGACTAATGCATACTTGGTGATCGCCTCAGTCAAGAACGCGCGTAGAGTACCCATCAATGAAGTTTTTTCAAAGCGGATGCAGCTTAATCGGGGTGAGTTATTAGTGCAGGTACATATCCCCAGGAACTACGTATCCTGTCCTTATGTACATGTGAAACGGACCAAGGAAGACAAGATCCATTACCCGCTGCTGACCGTCTGTGCATTACTGACTGATAACCAGGTGCGTGCTGCCTTCAGTGGTCTGGTAAATTTTCCATTCCGCTCCGTAGAAATGGAAGAAGCTTTGAATGATATTAACCTGACTTTGGAACAGCGGGTAGAACAAGCTTTGAACAAATTACCTGCAGCCGTTCCGGATAATCTGGAAGGTTCAGCTGGTTATCGTACCTTTATCTTAAAGCATTTGCTTACCAGCATTGTAAATGAATTGGAGACCGGCAATGTTACAAATTCTTAACGAAAGTTTGATCGAATTACATATAAATGGAGAAATCAGAAAAGCCCTGGCACGACCTTCAGATACACTGCTTTTTTTCTTAAGAGAGCGATTGGGACTGACCGGAGCCAAACCAGGCTGTGAAAATGGGGATTGCGGTGCCTGTACTGTACTGGTGGACGGCTGGCCGGTAAAGTCTTGTCTCATGCTGGCTGCAGAGGCTATTGGGCATGAAGTAACTACCATCGAGGGACTGGACAAAGTACCGATCCAACAAGCCTTTGTTGATAAATTTGCTTTTCAGTGCGGGTATTGTACACCAGGATTTATTATGAACTGCCAGGGGCTGATAAATATCCACCCTGATGCCAGTGATGAGGTGATTCATGAATGGCTTCAATCCAATATCTGCCGCTGTACCAGCTACCAGGAGATCATGGAAGCGATTCGATCGGTTTTGCCCAGTCAATAGGCATAGGGAAAAACACCATTTGAGCCTTTTTTATTTCCCAGCCCTTGTATTTCTGTTAGATTAGTATTAATCAATAAAGAGTTGAGGAGTAAAAAATATTGGCTGATAATATCGATGAACAAGGTTGCTTTATAGCAGATCAAAGCGGCAGTCTCAGGGGCGACTGTGAGAAATGTTTCGGGTT
>DBRM01000046.1:0-30731 GCA_002305965.1 Syntrophomonas sp. UBA1368 | reverse complement strand
CTGCATGAACTGCTTTGGTATTTGGAGGCTGCCCTTGAGCTGGAATCGGCCCGCTTAAAATATCAAGAAATTAGGCATTTCATTGATGAGACCAGGCGACTGACTGAACTCGATCCGGATAAGTTGTTACAAGTGGATACAGCAGCGCATCGGGAAATGGTGAAAGAATTGCTTTTACAAGTGAGCGAACTGGTACGCAGTGAATACAACCTGGAAACCGAACTGCAAAAGAACAGAAAAATGCGATTGTTCCCGGGAGCGGATCTGGCCGGAAAGGATTTGAAAAGAATCGAGCTTAGAGGGGCTAACTTAAGAGGAACTTGTTTGATAGCGGCCGACTTAAAAGGAAAGGATCTGAGCGGTGCTGATCTGATCGGAGCTGATCTGCGGGATGCTGACATCAGGGGTTCTGATTTATCAAAAGCGATCTTTCTTACCCAGATGCAGGTCAATGGAGCCAAAGGGGACGGATATACGAGGCTGCCTGCTTCGCTTTCGCGCCCGCTGCATTGGTGATTTGAACCAAGTGCAGTTCTTCCTGTCAAATTGTAAGGTTATTATGCAAGAATGATAACTTCCCTTCGTAACATCCATATAACATTGATTTAAAGGGAGAAATATATGAAGCGAGCAATTTCACAAAAATTTTATTTGATAACATTACTGATCATTTGTCTGACCATGCTTCCAGGCTGCGTTAAATCGGCAGACCAGGATTTGCCCTCTGAAAATACCAAAGAAAGTATAATGGAGCAATTGACGGCCAATGAAGAAGTATCAGAGTTAACCTGGTCGCCTGATGAATCTGCGGTTCTTTACATCCAACCGGGGAAAAGCAATGGTTCCTCTCAGGTTTCAGTCTGGAAAGTCAACGACGAAGCCAGGCAAATTGCTGTTTTGAATTCGGATTTCCTTGCTTCTACCTGGTCGCCAAACAGTAAGTATTTTTTGATCAGCGAAACGGCAGGGGATCGAGTAAATAGCCGGATCTTCCAAACTGACACCCTGCAGCAGAAATCAACCCTGGAAAGCATAGATCTTCCAGTGTTCAGTCCCGATGGCTCATCACTGGCTTACGGATTCGAACAGCATAATTATGGAGACAGCTGGGGCTCTTTGAATATATTTCATTTGGAAAACGGAAAAAGCGAATTGATCTGGAAAACCAAGAACTATCTTTACAAGGCAGCCTCATGGGATGAAAAGGGAAATATCGGGTATACAGAAATTGATGAACAAGGCCGGGAGAGTCAAAAGACCACCAGGAATATCAAACCCAGCATAGCTGGGATCAGACTGGGGGACAGCAGAGAAACTGTCATCGAAAAACTAGGGCAAAACTATACGGAAACATCCAGTGGAGAAGATTCGATGAATTTCCCGGAACCATTTGACCGCTTGACATTCGATAGGGGATATGAAGTGTTTATCGGCAGAGATTCGGGTGCTGTTATGGAAATCTATGCAACCGCTCCAGAGGCAGAAACCAATCTGGGCCTCAAAGTTGGCGATACCGCTGCCAGGGTTTTTGATATATACCGGTCAGAGTATATGGAACCTGAAAGCATCCATGGAGGAAAACTATACGGCGTTTTTAAAGTCGAAGGTGCAGCAGCTTTATCCTTTCGATTTGATACTGAACCAGGATCATTAAGGGAAGACATCAAACCGGAAAATGTAGTGATCAGTATGACGCTCACTTTTCCTAATAATATGGATGATGATTTTTAAATAATCTACAGGAGTGAACCCCTCATGACAAATAAAAAAAAGTACGATTTTGAAACTGTTATTGACCGGAGCGATTCCTGTTCGGAAAAATGGGAACATATGAAAAGGTGCAACCCTGATGTTGCCAAAGGTATCATTCCTTTTTCCGTAGCGGATATGGAACTTAAAAATCCCCCGGAGATCACTGAAGGATTAAAAAGATTTATCGATAGGGCTATTTTGGGATATACACGTGCTGGTGCCGGATATCTGGAAGCAGTATGCAATTGGATGAGGCAAAGACATGACTGGCAGATTGAGCCGGAATGGATCGTAGGCACCCCGGGTGTAGTCAGTGCATTTTTTCAAGCCATCCAAGCCTTTACTCAACCGGGAGATGCCGTCATCATACAGACTCCAGTGTATTATCCTTTCTATGCCGCTGTGGAAGGTAACCAGCGAACCCTGATCAAAAACCCCCTGATTGACAACGGGGATACATATAAGATCGACTTCGACGACCTGGAAAAGAAGGCTCGCGATCCCCGGGTAAAATTGCTGCTGTTCTGCAGTCCCCACAATCCGGTGGGCAGAGTCTGGACACCTGAAGAGCTGACCCGGGTAGGAGAAATATGTGTGGCCAATCAGGTTATGATCATCTCTGACGAAATTCATTTTGACCTGATCATGCCGGGCCAGAAACATACTGTTTTTGCCAATATCTCTGATGAATTGGCCCAAAATATGATGGTATGTACATCCCCCAGCAAGACCTTTAATCTGGCGGGATTGCAGACCTCCAATATGATTATTCCCAATGAGAAATTACGGAAGAAGTTTGTAAGTGTGCTGAACCAAAACGGTTTCTTTTCCCTGAACATATTAGGTTATAAAGCCTGTGAGATAGCTTATACGGAGTGCGGAGAATGGCTGGAACAACTGATACATCATATTTGCCATAATCATCTGCAGTTAAAGAAGTATATTGAAGATAATATCCCTGCTATCAAGGTCTATCCGCTGGAAGGCACATATCTGCAGTGGATGGACTGCCGTGGATTAGGTCTGGACCATATGGAACTGGAGAAACTTATGCATTTCAAAGCCCAGGTGTTTTTCGATGAAGGCTACATTTTTGGTGTAGAAGGTGCCGGTTTTGAGCGTATGAATCTGGCTTGCCCCACGAAGGTCATGATGGCAGGTCTTAATAGGCTGAATGATGTCGTGCGCTCTATTCGCATATAGAACGATGGAAGTTAATGATCTCAAACCCGGGAAAGATTAATCAGGTAATTGGAATCGTGATATACTATAAATAGAATCAAATCAAGCTCTTATAAGATCGTACTTTGTAATTTCAAAGCAGCTTTGCAGAATAAAAGGAGGAAGCAGCCATGGCAGTAAAAGTTGTGGACTTTTGTATTGAGTGCGGCGAAATAACAGACTTTGATTACAACGGTGAGCAGTGGATATGTCTAAATTGCGGCAGTTACGATTCACAAGGGCAGTTTAATGATTCGATACCGGAAGCAGATGAAGATCCCAGTTGATAAAATGTTTCTACCGCTGGCGGGGCAGGTAAAAATCTGACCCCGCTTTTTATCTCTTAGCCTGAAATCAAGTATTACCTATATTCACCAAGAAATTTTATACAATATTATGTAGATGCAATTGCTGGTATAATTCTTGTATATAACAATATATCAGCAATTGGGATCACCGGAGGTTATTATGAGGATCGGTTATGCCTGCCTGACGGCAGGAGTACCGGATACCGAGTTTAAAAGTTGTATACTTAAAAATGCCAGTGCTGAAAAGCTCAGGGAATTGATCGCGCATAATCTAAAAACACTGGATAAGATCATCGATTATAATATCGCCAATCAAATTTACCTATTTCGCATTAGTTCTGATTTGATTCCTTTCGGTTCCAGTCCGGTGAATAGACTGCCGTGGTACGAAGATTTTTCCCGGCAGTTTGCTATTATTGGACAGAAAATACAAAAAAGCAAAATGAGAGTATCGATGCATCCGGGGCAATACACAGTGCTTAACTCACCGGATGTGGAGGTGGCAAAACGGGCCGTTGCTGACCTGGAATACCATGATCGGATACTAGACAGTCTGGGACTGGATGAAAAACACAAGATCGTGCTGCATATCGGCGGGGTCTATAAGGATAAGAGTTCATCTGCCCGCAGGTTTATTTCCCATTATGGACAACTGGACGAAAAGATAAAAAAACGGCTGGTCATTGAAAATGACGATCGATCATATAACATTGCAGATGTTCTGGAAATCAGCCAGATTATAAATGCACCGGTCGTCTATGATAATCTGCATGATCAGATCAATTCTGCCGGGTCAAGCAACCATGAAAGGGAATGGATCGATGATTGCCGGAAAACATGGGGCCAGCAGGACGGCCCTCAGAAGATCCATTATTCCCAACAGGACCCTTGCCGCCAGCCCGGATCACATTCCAGTACCATTAATATCGATGGATTTATGCAATTTTATGAAAAATTATCAGGGTCAGACACTGATATCATGCTGGAAGTGAAAGATAAAAACCTGTCGGCCATCAAATGCATCAACTGCACGACTGAAGACCAGAATATTACCAGGCTGGAATCGGAATGGAGCAAGTATATATATACAGTTTTGGAACGGAGCCAGGCTGAATATCGGGCGATCACAAAGTTGCTCAAGAATAAAAAGCAATATCCGGCGATCGGGTTTTATGATCATTTGGATAAGGCACTGCGTACACCCATCGAAAAAGGCAATGCTGTTAATGCCGCGCAGCATGTTTGGGGATACTTCAAAGATGTTGCCCTGACAAAGGAAAAAGACAAGTTTCTTGAACTGATGGAGAAATATCAGCAGGGAGAGCTGGAACTGCGAAGACTGAAGACTTTTCTGCATAGATTAGCGACAAAATACCAGCAGGATTGTTTACTTGATTCTTATTATTTTGTATTTTAAATAAAAGCAGGGATCGATCATAGATAATCAGAAGAAGAAAGGGCAAAAGTTTTGGCAGCTGCTTTCTATCGCTGGATTGCCGGAAGAAGGGAAACAGCATGAATTTGATTAACATAAAAAATATCTATTATTACCAAACGCTAATTGGAAGAATCGGTATTGCTGATAACGGGGATACAATCACTGATGTAGTTTTACACGGGGAAAAGGCGCCTGTAAATTGCCGGATCAATGAGAGCCAGCTGATTAAAAGCGCCGCTGCCCAAATCAATGAATACCTGGCAGGCAGACGTAAGATTTTTGATTTGCCGCTTATGGCAGAAGGTACAAGATTTCAACAACAAGTATGGCAGGCGCTGCAAGGAATCCCTTATGGCGAAACCAGAAGTTATCAGCAAATTGCGGAACAGATCGGGAATATAAAAGCCTGTCGGGCAGTGGGTATGGCGAATAACCGCAACCCCATAGCTATCGTTATTCCATGCCATCGGGTCATTGGTAAAAACGGCACTTTGGTAGGATATGGCGGGGGACTGGATGTTAAAGCTCGATTATTGGAATTGGAAAAGACTCACAGTTAAGAGAACCAATCTTTTCATTAGCGTTAAGAAAGAGGTTTTATGACGAAAAAACAGGTAATCGTAATCGGAGGCGGGGCATCGGGAATGATGGCCGCCATAACCGCCCGCCGTTTGGGTGCGCAAGTCACCATACTGGAGCGTAATGCCAGAGTCGGCAAAAAGCTGCTGGCAACCGGTAACGGACGTTGTAATTATACAAATATCAATATTGGCATCTCCTGCTATCATGGGGCAAACCCTGGTTTTGCCCGGTATGCATTGACCCATTTCACCGTTGAAGATGCCCTTGCTTTTTTTAAGAAACTGGGGATCGAGCCAAAAGTCGAGGAGGAGGGCAAAGTTTTCCCCATGTCAGAACAGGCTTCCAGTGTTCTGGATGTGATGCGTTATGAACTTGAAGAATCAGGTGTGAACACGGTTTGCGAAGCTTTGGTTAAAAGCATTGAACCGTCAAAAGAAGGTTTTCTGGTCGAAATCGATAATGGGCAGGTTTATAAAGCAGACCGGGTGATCCTGGCTGCCGGAGGGAAGGCCATGCCTGCCAGCGGGTCGGATGGCAGGGGATATGACCTGGCACAGCAGTTGGGACACAGGACCACCGACATTTTTCCGGCTCTGGTGCAGATCATGCTGGAAGGACCTAATTTTAAACGCATTGAAGGGGTCAAAATAAACGGTACCGCTGAAATCATACATAATAATCGATCCGTCGCCATCGATCGGGGTGACATCCTTTTTGCCAATTATGGGGTGTCCGGTCCCCCCATCCTGCAGCTCAGCCGGAAAGCCGCAGAACTATTAAGAGATATGCAGGAAGTATATTTGAAAATAAATATGCTGGACAGCATGAGCAAAGAAGAACTGCTAGGACTATTGACCAGGCGTCTGCAAAACGCCGGTGCGAAAACCATTGAATTTAGCCTGGTGGGTTTGATCAATAAGCGGCTGATTCCGGTGGTGTTGATGGAGGCAGGTATTGAAAAGTTAAAACGCCGGGCGGTTGATATGAAAGCCCGGGAAATCGATGAACTGACCCGTATTTTAACCGACTGGAGATTTAAGATTCGGGGCACCAAAGGCTGGAACAGTGCTCAAGTAACAGCCGGGGGAGTTGATATCAGCGAGATAGATCCTGATACCATGGAATCAAGACTGATACCTGGACTCTACTTCTGCGGGGAGATGATCGATATTGACGGAAAGTGCGGGGGATATAACCTGCAATGGGCCTGGTCATCAGGTTTTGTCGCCGGACAAAGTGCGGCTTTGTAAAGGTGTGATGGAGGTTCTATGTTAAGACTGTCTGATATAAAAATCAACATCGATAAAGCCGCCAGCGGCAGCCGGGAGAAGGAAGCCCTGAAGCAGGCAATTATAACCCGGCTCAATATCAAAGAGCAGGAACTTGAAAATTACAGCATTTACAGGCAATCCATAGATGCGCGCAAAAAAAGTGCCATATTTTTTGTTTACACGCTAGATGTGAGTTTGAAAAATGAAAGCAAGCTATTTAACAGAAGCAGCTTAAAAGGGGTTACGTTCACTCCTGAAGAAACCTGCCAGCCGGTCCAGACCGGGAGCAGCAAAATGAAAAACCGTCCGGTCATTGTCGGTATGGGCCCTGCCGGCTTGTTCGCCGGATTGTTTTTGGCCAGGAACGGATACCGGCCGGTGATTCTGGAAAGGGGAGAAGACGTAGACAGCCGTACTGAGCGGATCAGTCAATTCTGGCATTCAGGCCGGCTTGACACGGAATGCAATGTGCAGTTTGGGGAAGGGGGAGCAGGAACCTTTTCTGACGGAAAGCTGACTACCTTGATCAATGATCCCCGCTGCCGTTATGTCCTGCAGGAATTTATCCACGCCGGGGCACCGCCGGAAATCTTATATAAAAGCAAACCCCATATCGGTACGGATAAGCTTGCCTCTACAGTTAAGAATATCCGGCAGCAGATCATTTCCTGTGGAGGGGAAGTAAGATTCAAAGCCAAAGTAACTGATTTTATCCTGGAAAATGATCAAATCAGAGCAGTGGAGATTAATAATGAAGAAAAATTTGATTGCCAGATCCTGTTACTGGCTATCGGCCATAGCGCCCGGGATACTTATGAAGTGCTGCACCGCCGGGGTGTTGCTATGAGTCCCAAGGCATTTTCCATCGGGGTCAGGATAGAGCATCCCCAGACAGTTATCGATCGGGCACAATACGGAAATTATGCCGGTCACACCGCTCTGGGTGCAGCGGATTACAAATTGGCATATCATTCACACAGCGGACGGTCGGCATATACATTTTGCATGTGCCCCGGGGGGTATGTGGTAGCGGCAGCCTCTGAAGCGGGCGGCGTAGTTACCAATGGTATGAGTGAATTCAGCCGTAATAGCGAAAATGCCAATTCCGCTTTATTGGTAGGGGTAACACCGGACGATTTTCCCAGCCGCCACCCTCTGGCAGGAATAGAATTTCAACGTAAATGGGAAAGACTGGCCTTTAAGCTGGGGGGAGAAAATTACCTGGCTCCGGTTCAGCTCACCGGTGACTTCCTGCAAAATCGTGAAAGTCCTGGCACTGGCCAGGTAAAGCCTACTTATAAGCCGGGGATCACCTTTGCACCCCTGCAACAATGCCTGCCTGATTATATTACTGCTACAATGAAAGAAGCGATCCCTTATTTTGACCAACGTCTCAGGGGATTTGCCATGGAGGACAGCGTAATGACCGGGGTGGAAACCAGGAGTTCTTCACCGGTCAGAATCAACCGGGATGAAATGGGAATGGCAAACATCAGAGGATTATATCCCATGGGGGAGGGCGCAGGTTATGCCGGGGGTATCATGTCATCAGCGGTAGATGGGCTCAAGGCAGCAGAAAAAGTGATCCGTCAATTTGCTCCGCCTCGGGGTAGTATATCGCAGAATTATGTTTTATAAATAAGATACATTTCAAAGCACATAACTTACAAAACACTTGAGATCGCAGGAGGGGAGAACTATGAAGTGGAAGGGCAGACGTACCAGCCAGAATGTTGAAGACCGGCGGGGCCGGTCGATGACGGGGATCGCCGGAGGGGGAATCGGTACCATTGTTATCGTTCTGCTGGTTTTATTACTGGGGGGAGATCCTTCAGAAGTCATCAATAATTCGCAGCTAAACAATCAAAATAACTCTTCATCTTATGTGGAGACAGCAGAGGAAGCAGAATTGACCGAATTCGTATCCGTAGTTCTGGCTGAAACCGAAGATGTCTGGACACAAATATTGGCGAAGGAAAACATTACCTATAACTATCCCAAACTGGTTCTGTTTACCGAAAGCGTACAATCCGCCTGCGGACAGGCCGGCTCTTCCACCGGACCGTTTTACTGTCCGGGTGACGAGAAAGTATATATTGATTTGAGCTTTTATAGTGATCTGAAGAACAAATATAACGCTCCGGGTGATTTTGCCATGGCCTATGTGATCGCTCATGAAGTGGGGCATCATGTACAAAATATATTGGGGACCAGCGACNNGGGGAAAGTCAGTGAGAAAGACTTTAACCGGTATATGGTGCGGCTGGAATTGCAGGCTGACTTTTATGCCGGCATCTGGGCCCATTATGTTGAGCGCATGAATATTCTCGACGAGGGCGATATAGACGAAGCATTGAATCTGGCCAGTGCCATTGGAGATGACCGGCTGCAAAAAAATGCCTATGGATATGTTGTCCCTGACAGCTTTACCCACGGCACATCTGAACAACGCAGCCGCTGGTTCAACAAAGGCTTTGAAACTGGTGACATCAGGCAGGGGGATACTTTCAGCCTGAGTGACAGTCAGCTGTAGAACTGGGAAATATAAATTGTTAAATAATATAGCGAAAGTATTATTAAATAAATTAGCCTTCGCCGACGAAGCAGAAGGGGTTGCTGCGTGGAGTCAGCGATTCACCATAGCAATCAAAATCAACAGCCTTTGCGAAGAGCCTGAGTCAGCTCTTCGATTTCTTTTTGTGCCAGATCGTCGCGGCCGGCCATTGACTCCAGATGGTGCTGGAGTTCGTGAAGTACGGTATCCATGATTTCTTCTTCCCAAACCGCCAATGGTTCATCCGCCAGCAGAGCTTTGAATGAACCGTAATAAAACATGATGAAATTGCCTAACAAACCGTCCTCAATGTATTCTCCCATCACATAATAATCCCCGTCACGCTTTTTTTCTTCCTGTACATTGAATCCTCCGGTCAAGGCACGGAGAAATCGTTCGGGAATACGTTCTATGGCCAGGTCCAGCATGTCTGCAAATTCATCGAAGCTTGGTACCCGCATTTGATCACCCCCTTAAAACAACACCAATTCGATCATATAATTCTATCCGATAAGGCAAAAGGTTGTGTTATTCTAAATATCAGAAGTTTTATTCTTAACCTGGCTGAGAAGCGATGCTGCCGGAATCAGCCCTGTATATAATCAACTTTAGCATAATAATGGAGTGAAAATCATATGAAATTGATCTCATGGAATGTAAACGGACTGCGGGCGGTTTTAAACAAAGGATTCATGGATTTTTTTATAGCTGAACAACCGGACATATTCTGTATCCAGGAGACAAAAATGCAGCCGGGGCAGACGGCAATCGACCTGGAAGGGTATGAAGAATACTGGAACAGTGCAGTAAAAAAAGGGTATTCCGGTACGGCAGTTTTTTCCCGCGTCAAACCAATCTCCGTAGAATATGATCTCATTCAGGAGGAACATGGTTCTGAAGGAAGAGTGATCACTTTGGAATACAATGATTTTTACCTGGTCAATACCTATTCACCTAATTCACAGCGCGAACTGGCCCGGCTTGACTACCGGATGCAATGGCAGGATGATTTCCGCGCACATCTGCAAAACCTGGATGAAAAAAAGCCGGTGATCATATGCGGTGACCTGAATGTTGCCCATCAGGAAATCGATTTGAAAAATCCGAAATCCAACCAGAAGAATGCCGGCTTTACGCCCCAGGAAAGGCAAAAGATGACGGAACTTTTGGAGGCGGGATTCATCGATACCTTCCGCTATAAGTATCCGGATCTGGAGGGCGCCTATACCTGGTGGTCCTATATGTTTAAAGCCCGGGAAAAGAATGTGGGTTGGCGTATCGATTATTTTCTGGTTTCGGAACGAATCAAAGAACAGATCAAAGAAGCCAGAATTTATGCAGAAGTGATGGGCAGTGATCACTGTCCGGTAGGGCTGGAACTGGCTTAAAAACCAATCAGCATTAATGGGAATGTGAACATACTGTACATTAAAAATTCCTGCCCGGATCATCACTCATTCAGACAAATCTTCATATGTTGTTAATGGGGTGATGATAGTGGCGAAATTTTTAGTTACGGTCAAAAACATTGTCTTGAAAAAAGATATGCAGTATGACGGGGTAACGGTTTTAACTTACAGCATACAATATCCGGAGATTTCTTCCGAAAATTATAAAAAAGCGGCCAAGGTGGTTAATAACTATTACAAGTCCAGGGCACTGGAGTATCAGCAATATGTGGAAAAGGACCTGTATCAGATGGCAGTGGAACAATATCTTGACGATATTCAAAACGGGTATCCCGTACGAATATTTGCTGCTGAAGACAGTTATAACATAACCTATAATAAAGCTTGCATTTTAAGCCTATATTTTGACCGTTACCAATTTACCGGCGGAGCCCATGGTATTACCGACCGCACTTCCCAGACCTGGAACCTGCAGACAGGCAAGATGATCAAACTCAGTGAACTATTTGAATGTCTGTTTGATTACCGCAGATATATCAAAGATCAAGTGATCGAACAGATCAAACAGGATCCTGAGCCGTACTTCGAGAACTATGAAGAACTTGTGGAGCAGTATTTTAATGTAAATAATTTTTACTGCACCCCACAGGGAGTGGTGGTTTATTTTCAACTTTATGAAATTGCACCTTATGCCAGCGGCATCAGAGAATTTTTAGTGCCTTACGACAATTGTGTAAAAGACCCGGTGAAAAAATGTAATTGATAATCATCTTTAAATGAATAAAATGCAGAACCGTCCGTAAAGGGCGGTTTTTTGATTATATTTAATGAATAGATAAAAATCGACTAAAAAACGGTAAATTATGTGAAAAATTAACTGCTTAAAACAAAAATATAATATAATTGAATAAATTATTGCAAAATTTTTGCAGCCAATGTCTGCTGGTAAAATGTTTTTTCATGTCTTATGTCAGATTATCTCGAAAAATGAGGGGGAATTAAATTGATTAAACAGCACAAGTCGGTCGCATTGTTGTTGGTACTTTTCATGGTGTTTACACTTGTTCCGGTGATTCCTCTGCCCATGGCTGAAGCTGCATCAGGAGGAACGGCCATGGAAGAGCTGGGCTTTAACACGAATATTATGCCGGAAGGTTATGAAGAGCCTGCCGGCATCGATGATACTCCCTACGGCAAAAGCAACGTGATAATCACTCCGGTTTCAGAACTATTCACGGTTCATGCTGAAGAACCCGGATTCAACGTTATAGGCACATTAAAAGGCCATAATGATAATTCCTTTGAATCTCCCATTACAAATACATTTCCTAACTTGAGGGAACGCGCGTACCTGGCAACCAGAACAGCGCCGGGGGATTTTGACGCCAATGGCACCGACGAAAGCGTGGCAATGGTGGCCTATGCCATGACAATGGGGGAGAACCCCGAACATTTTGATTTGGTAATCATCGATCCTGTAACAGGTGAAAATCAAACCATTGTGCTTCAAAGCGGATCCACCGGCATTGATATAAGTGAAGAAGAAATGACTGCGGCTAATCAGGATTACCGGGATTACGCTTTGGCTTATAAGATGCAGAATTATCTTTCCGTTACGGCCGGTGATTTTGACGGAGATGAAAGAGATGAAATTGCGGTTCTGGTTCCTGCTGCCAAATCAGCCGGGGGACCAACGGTTGCTGTTTATGATTACAACGGAGCATCATGGAGCAAAGTTAATTCCTTTCCGCTTATTTGCTGGGATGATGCTATTGTAAATATGGTGGACTTGCTGGCAGCAGACATTAATGCTGATGGGATCGAGGATCTTTGCTATTCCCAGAATCTTTATGACCGTAAGTTGGAAAAATGGTATCAGCCCACCGGGAATTTTAATATTTCGCATTCATACATACAAGTTCGCTATGGAACCAAAACCGGAAGCCCGATTTACGAGACGATACAATGTAAGAGATCAGATAATGAAGAATCAATAATTACCCGGCTGGCCCTTGATTTTGGCGATATTGACCATGACGGCAGAAGTGAATTGGTGGCAACGGGGCAAATAGAACGGGATGAAAACACCCGCTGGCTGGCCATGTACAAGTACAATCATAATACAGGAAATCTGCAGTTGGTCAACGATACTTCCATCACCGTAGATGATGGTAATTATAAAGATGAAGACGGCGTAAACTATCCGTATAATTCATTATCGACTGCCGGCTGTATTACCAATCTCACCTGTGTAAAAACGGTGGGCGGCAAGGAAGACATCTATTGTGACAGTGTCCTGTATGAATATACTTCCAGCGGCTTTTCCATTAAAAAGCGTTTTGAAGGCGGGACTTTGACAAACGGAGATTTTGCCAACCAGGCTGCCGGTTCCTGGTGGGGAGCAGCAGGGGTGGAATGGACGGATATTAAAAGTGACGGAGGGCTCTTTTATTATCATGAATGGAACGCCACCGCGGCAGATTTTGACGGTGACGGCATTGAAACCGTTTACCTGGAACAGTTTTTCTGGAAGGATCAATATGTTCAATATCTTAATGACTACACTATAAACGAGAAAAACGGCGACAGTCTGGTTCTGCATAATCCTTATTACCGGCTGACTGAAATCGATCCTTTGACCCTAAGCGGGTCGGAAAAAGCATATACAGACGATATAAATATTTTCATGCACGATCCAAATCTGCAGGTGAATTGCAACTATTTGGGGACCAATTACATTAATTTTTCATTTACTGCGCCTAATACAGACAATGATTCGATTCTTCTGAAGTACAAAGACTACTATTTTACGTATTCCAGCCCGATCGTAATGGCTGTATTGGCTTCACCCCCTTATTTTTCCGATTTAAAGCATTTGGACGGCGGTGATACATATGTTTACAACAGTGAAACATCATTTGGGAAAACTGAAGGAGGCGGTACTACCACCACGCAGACAAATACTGTTTCGGTTGGCGGAATGGTTGGCTTTGAGCACGAATTCAGCATATTTGACGTTAAAGTAGCCAGTATAGAAATAGAAGCTGAATTCGAACATGAATGGACCTGGGAAACGGAGCAGGCTGATTCAACAGATTATTCCGTGACTTACACAACTTTTGGCGGACAGGATTCGGTGGTGCTGTATTCGATCCCGACAGATGTATTTATCTACGATGCCTGGACACCCAATGAGGACGGCAGCGGGTGGAGCATGAGTGAAATGGAAGTCCGCCTGCCCTATCAACCTGTCACATCTGTAGTGGAAGCTTCAGCGTATGATAAGATCGCGGCCCAGTATCCGGAAATCTTACCGGTAGTCGGAGGAGCGATCCTCAAGCATACCTTGGGACAACCTGCCACCTATCCGCAGACAACCGGCGGGCTGACCGGCTGTCTCACCGGCAGTGAATGGTCAGGGGTTTCCGGTGGTTCCGGGGCAGCGATCACGCAGGGGATAGACATAACTTCGGAAAATACCGAGAAGGTTGCATACAACAATGAATGGAAACTCACCATCGGAGGATCGCTGTTTGATGTTAAAGCCAATGTGAGTGCCGGTGGTGAAGCAGGAGGCGGAGAATCTACCACTAATACGAATGGGACCTCTTTTGAAACCACTGTGGTGAACATGCCTCAGGAAGGACAAGACGCAGGGTACGGATATAACTGGAAACTGCTTAAATATGATTATCAGGGAATTCAAAATTTCCCGGTTATCACGTATCTGGTCAATGATGTGAGGCAACCGGCTGCACTGCCGGCCAGCATTGATGGGAAAGGGATATCGACCAGTGAGATACAGCTGAATTGGCAGGATTCAAAGACAACGGCCGGTGAGATCAATGAAAATGTCAGCTATTATAGTCTTTATAGATATTTTGACACCAGTATTTATCCCGGTTACAGGGAGATTGCCCGTATACCATCAATAAGCAGCGGCAATTACACCTATGACGAGAGTACCGGCAAGTACACTGCCAGTGTAGGAAAACACGTATTCACCTATGATGAAGCTGCCAATACCTATGGGTATATTGACAAAAATTTAAGTGCCTATACGAAATATCAATATAAAATGACCGTGACCTCCAATCTTTTACCTTATAA
Organism: Syntrophomonas sp. UBA1368; assembly: GCA_002305965.1. Classification (GTDB taxonomy): domain Bacteria; phylum Bacillota; class Syntrophomonadia; order Syntrophomonadales; family Syntrophomonadaceae; genus UBA1368. Next base: position 16,086 of record DBRM01000046.1, on the reverse strand, counting down.
CAGCGTTTACAGCGATGTGTGTGAAGCACGAACGCTTTCTGACCTGGCGACAGTCAGCATTAACGGACCCTCGGACATAACCGCCTATCCTGATGATAGCTACGTGGAATTCTCCGTGGAAGTAGAGACCATTCTTAAGCCGGGTTATATACTGGGAGGAACTCCCTATTACCAGTGGCAAAAGCGGGAAAAGGCCAGCCGCAATCAGGACGGTACCTGGAACGTGCCTGAGTGGACAAATATTTACGGAGCCAATGAAACCACCCTCAAGATAATGTCACCTGATGAAAGTGATGCATTGGAATATCGCTTTATGGCTGATATACCCATAACACCGCAATCCGGTGGTGGTTCTCAATGGATAGGGGCTATTTCAAACCCAGCCAGCCTGAATTTTGCCAAACGTACGCCGGAACTTTCATTTTCTGCTGTAAATACCGGAGAAGGTTCTGCGAACTTCAGGCTTGAAGGTATGGTTGACAAACTTGAAGGCAAGGCGGTTCCTACCGGCACAGTAGCTTTTACGATAACCAACGACGGCAGTTTTAGAAGGACTGTTTCAGCTGTTGTTGACAGCACAGGCCATGTTGTTACTGAAGATATAACGCTGTCCGAGGAAGGTGTTTACCAGATTTCCGGTGTCTACAGCGGCGATACGGTATATGATAGTGCGGAAGCGGTCATTGAACATATATCTGTATTTTCTACTACCACTGACTTATATTACATCGTCATGGAAAACAATGTGGAATATGGAGCCAGTGTTACACCCGTACTCAGGAAATACGGCCAGGCAGGCGAAATACCCGGAGCAGCATACACTGTGAAAGATACAACCGGATGGCTGGAAGGCTCTACGTTAACTGCCAAAGCGGTTGGAACTTACATGCTGACTGCTGATTTTACTGTGGGCAGTGAGGCAAAGAGTGTAAGCAAGCGTTTCCAGGTCATTCCAAAGAAAATTACTGTTTATGCGCCCACTGATGCTGCCGAGCAGGTGAGCGCTGTTCTTCCCGGACCTGATACTTTGGTGTTCGAGCCGGAACTGGTATTGGGTGATACAGCGGAATCACTCGGTTTAAGTGTAGGATGTCTGGACGGTGAGGGCCATTCAGTAACCATCAGCCCTGCAACACCGCCGGGTGTTTATAAAACAGTAGTTGTTACCGATCCTGCCAAGTCTGCGACTCAGAGCAATTATGATTTTCATTTTATCGATGGCAGTTACACTGTGCTGGGAACCAGATATGCGGTGAATCTGAGTAAAGAAGGAAACGGAACCCTAAAAGTAACAATTCCTGCCCTCCCGGCTGAAACAGTTGATGGTATCGATAAATATATTGAAGGCACAACTCTCACCGTTACAGCGTCTCCGGTGATTGGTTACCGCGTCTGCCAATGGGAGGTCAACGGGGAAGTGATCGATCCGGAAACTTTGCCAAATCCCAATGTAATCAGCAGAAAAATTGCCGGAGCTGACCTTAATATTAAAGCTGTATTTGGGCTGAAGAATAATTCTCTGACTTTGGTTGCTGAACACGGTAAGATAACCAACGACACTTATATACAAAGCGGAGATATCATCGCAGCTGATGCTGAGATCAATTTTACAGCAGACGCTGATGATGGCTGGCATTTTGAGGAATGGTGCCTGACCCAGCCGGGAGCCGTTACGATTTTCGCAGCAAATCCTTTGAAATTTACCATGCCGGATGATTCGTGCACACTGACGGCAGTGTTTGCAAGAGACAGCTACAGCCTGACTTTGGGGGAACATCTTGTTGCTGAGGCAGGAGGCACAGTTGTTTCATCCGGTGATTTGATTAAAGGAGACACGCTGGTAAACGTGTCAGCTGCATCGGGATATTCAGTTAAGAAATGGTTTGTGGACGGAAGTGAAGATAGCACTATACCTGTGCCGGAAACATACAGTTTTACGATGCAAAATGATACTGAAATAAACGCTGAAACAGAAGTATTATCTTTCACTGTGAATTATGATCTGGTTGGAGAAGGCAGTATTACAGCTACTGCTGACGGGGTTGCCTTTGCTTCCGGTGATCTGGTCAGCGGCGGATCTGAAATCATTATAACTGTAGATCCGGGCGAATTATACACTTTTAAAACCTGGGAAGTTGACGGTGATAATGCCTGTATGATTTCAGGAAAAGTGCTGGTATGTAGTGCTCTTGGTGAGGATTTAAGCGTTACCGCTGTCTTATGGGATCCGGTGGCCATAACTGTAACTGCCGGTGACAATGGATCAGTAGAGGCAGAAATTAATGGAGAAACAGCAGGGATCAGCGGAGATACACTTTTGGTACCATATGGCGCTGATGTTACCTTTATTGCGGATCCGGACAGCGGTTATATGGTGGAAAGCTGGGATACTGACGGCAAATCTTCCTATACAACCAGCAAGTCATGGCCGCTGACCAATGTGACTGAAGACATGATAGTCCATGTCAGTTTTACTTCCATTGCATTCTATAATGTTTATTATATGATAGCCGCAGGTAGTGAGGAATATGGAAGCCTGGAAGCAGAAGCAGATGAAAATTCATTCACTTCCGGCGAAGAGCTGGGCGGCGGCTCTGAACTGATATTTACTGCAAAGCCTGACCAGGGTTATATGGCATCAGGCTGGAAAGTGTTTATCAGAGGGGAAGAACAGGAAGAATACAGTGACACGGTCGGAAATGTCCTGGTAATCCCCGGTTTATCAGGTGAAACTACGGTTGAAGTATCCTTTATCAAAGCAATTCTGTATATCATCACTCTTGATGACCCGGAAAACGGTTCAATAACAGGTGTATATACCCCGGATGACTACGATGACGCAGAAACTGACGACCATGAGGTTTGCGAAGGTACGCGTTCAGAATTCACTGTTACACCTGATCAGGGTTATTATGTGGCATCAGTCAGCATTAACGGGACGCAGCTTTCTGAAGAAGATTGTACCGTTAACCCTGATGGAAGCTGGACATACATTGTTGAAAGTGTGGAAGAAGATATCAGTGTATCTGCTGACATAAGACCTTTAGGTACCTATACTGTCACCCTCATACAGTCATCAGGCGGAATCATTTCTGCCGGCAGCGAATCAGCCATTCCCGGAGAACAGGTACTGATTCAGGCAGCACCCCAGAATAATTATACCTTTAAAGCCTGGAACATCACGGCTGCGGAAGGCGGTATTGATATTACAATTGGTGAAATCAGTGCTGTCAGTACTTATTTTATAATGCCGTACAGCAATGTTACTGTCCGTGCGGAATTTGATTATGCCGGCGGCGGCGGCGGAAGCGGAGGAGGCGGCGGTGGTGGTGTTGTGACACCAACCGTCAATGTCCCAACGATAAACGCCAGTTCTGACAGTACTACGGTAAAGGTACCATATACCATGAAAGGTAAAACCGCCTCCATTGTGCTGGAAGATGAGATTATGGAAGAACTGCTGCTGGCAAGTGAAAAGACTTATATCACCATCGATATGAGCGGAATAGAAGATTGTACCGGCTTCGGATTTGATGTTGAAGGTAAGTGGCTGGAAAAAGACGGCAAGATCCTGGGAATAAAAATAGTTGGACTGGGAACAGTGATTATCAGCGGCGAAATGCTGAATACTTTCGGAGTAAGTGAAGAAAACACCGTTCATGTTGAAATAACGCTGGGCAGCATGGCGATTTCCCTGGCAATCGATGGCAAAGAAATTAAAGACTATGATCTGTTCCATCCACTGCGGGCTCTTTATCCCTTTGACGGCGCCATGAGTGATGCAACCATCGTTTATGATAAAAAAACCGGAAAGATCATGCCATTTAGTATGAAGGACGGTAAAGGGAATATGAAATTCAATGCAGCCTATTTCAGTGTCTTTGATGCCAGAGACAATGTAGTGAAGTTTAACGATATTGATGAGCATTGGGCAGCTGATTACATCACATTCACCACTGCCCGCGAGTTATTCTATGGCACCGGCGATGGTGAATTCTCACCCGACATATCTATGACCCGGGCGATGTTCGTGACAGTATTGGGCAGGATGTTCGGCGTAAATATCAGCAATTACGGCGGTTCCGATTTTGCTGACGTTGCCGTCGGCCAATGGTACAGTCCCTATGTACAATGGGCTGCAGACAACGATATAATAGCCGGATATGGTGACGGATCTTTTGGACCGGATGACCCTGTCACCCGCGAACAAATGGCAGCTATCCTCTTACGCTTTGCTGATTATGCCAATATCAAATTGCAGAATGAAAGTGCAAAATCGCAATTTAGAGACAGTGATGCCGTTAGCTCCTGGGCAGCAGAAGATGTAATGCAAGCCCGGCAGACGGGTCTCATTACCGGCCGTGAAGACGGCAATTTCGATCCACAAGGAACAGCGACTAGGGCAGAAGTATCAACAATTCTTAAGCAGTTTATTGAAAACGTATTGAGCTGGTAATTCGTAAATTAAGGTAAAAGTCATAAATGAAAAGCTATCCTGCGGGATGGCTTTTTTATATTTGGTTAAACCAGCAAATTTATCGATTTTGTTTTATAATTACTTTAAAATACGCAATTTATCAAAGATAAATTTAAATAACAAATTGAGCAGCGAAAAAGAAAGAAGGATGAAAAGGATTATGTACAGTTTTTGCAATGATTACAGTGAAGGAGCCCATCCCAGAATCTTAAAAGCCCTGATTGATACAAATCTGGAGCAAACCATTGGTTACGGAGAAGATAGATACACTCTGGAAGCCATTGAACTTCTGAGAAAACATATAGGCCGGCATGATATAGACATCCACCTGCTGCCGGGAGGCACCCACACGAATCTTACAGCAATTTCAGCTTTCTTAAGACCGCATGAAGCGGTGATTGCCGCGGAAACCGCGCATATTCTGGTACACGAAACCGGCGCCATCGAGGCCACGGGACATAAAGTTATTTCCATTCAGGTAGATGACGGCAAACTGAAACCATCTATGCTGCAAAAGGTATTGGAGGAACATTGTGATGAACACATGGTCAAGCCCAGGCTGGTCTATATCTCCAATTCCACAGAAGTAGGCACCATATATGACCGGGAAGAAATAGAACAATTAAGCAGCTTTTGCCGTAAAAACCGGTTGCTGTTTTTTATGGATGGCGCCAGACTGGGTTCGGCTTTATGCTGCAGCAACAGCGGCCTTAAACTGGCTGACCTGGCAAAATGGCTTGATGCTTTTTATATCGGCGGCACCAAAAACGGTGCATTGATCGGGGAGGCATTGATAATATGCCGGGAGGACCTGAAAGAAGATTTTCGCTTTCATATGAAGCAAAAGGGGGCTTTATTGGCCAAAGGAAGGATATTGGGCATACAGTTCCTTGAACTATTTAAGGACGACCTATATTTCGAACTGGCCCGCCACGCCAACGACATGGCGATGCTTTTGCGGGACGGTATTCGGAAAGCCGGGTTTGATTCCCTGACTGATTCGCCCTCCAATCAGCAGTTTCCTATTTTGCCTGATTCATTGATCGCATCTCTGCAGGAAAAATATATGTTCAATATCGGTACCAGGATCGATCCGGATCATTCTGTGATTCGACTGGTCACTTCCTGGGCGACCCCCAAGGAAGCAGTGCAAGATTTTATCGCAGATCTTAAACGTCTGCAGAATGTAAATTAAAAAACCAAGAGGAAATAATCATGATCAAAACCAATGTTATGAGGTTATTGGAAAGCCGGGGGATCCCTTTTAGAACCCAGGACTATGAAGTTGATGAAAATGATCTGTCCGGGGAACATGTAGCAAAGCAGTTGGGAATTCCGGCAGAGCAAGTTTTCAAGACCCTGGTACTTAAAGGGGAAAATCAGGGCTATTTCGTTTGCTGCATACCTTCTGACTTTGAGGTGGATCTTAAAAAAGCAGCCCGGGCGGTCAATGACAAGAAAGCCGAAATGATTCATTTAAAGGACCTGCAGCGGATTACCGGCTATATCCGCGGCGGTTGTTCACCGATCGGAATGAAGAAGGAATTCCCGACTTTTATCGACGAAACGGCTATGCTGTTCGAAGAAATATGTGTCAGCGCCGGTGTACGAGGAACCATGATCATCATTGCACCTGAAGATCTGATAAATTATGTTAATGCCCAAGTATATGATTTGGTTAAAAGCTGAATAAAAAAGCGGCAGGTTATTACTCCTGCCGCCTTCGCTATGGCTTATCCCAGATAATCTACATACTGGCAGATGTCTTCCACCATCAGGTCTTTGCGAAGATTAAACTGCTTTTTGTTGTTTTCAAACAGATTATTTCCCAGTGTATCGATGGAAACGATCAAGGGGCCGAACTCCTTGACCCGCATCACCCACATGGCTTCCGGCATACCCAGATCCAGCCATTCCACCCGTTCAACTTCTTCAACGCATTTGGCTGCCAAAACGGCACAACCGCCGGGGAAAACAGTGTGAATGGCTTTATGCTCTTTACATGCCTGGGCCGTATCAGCTCCCATACCGCCTTTACCTACAATAATTTTTACGCCGGTACGAGGAATAAAATCTTTCTCGTATTTTTCCATGCGCATACTGGTGGTCGGACCAATGGAAATGACCCGGTATTTGTCTTCAGTGCCTTCTATCTTCTGCATGATAGGTCCGGCATGAAAAACAGCCAGACCTGCCAGATCAACCGGCAATTCTTTGTTCTGCTTGATCAGGCGCTGATGCACGTCGTCCCTTCCCGTGATCAGATAACCGTTGAGGTATATGATATCGCCGATATGTAATGATTCCAAATCCGCGTCCTTGATAGGCGTAGTCAAGATTCTTTTGCTCATATTTTCGCTCCTTTATGTGAAATGGTTTCATATTCCATGGCAGCATTGATTTTGATCACTGCTCTCCGGTGTGCCCAGCATCCGGTGGATAGACCAACTGCCAGTGTGGCAGGGTGCCGTGCCGCCTGTTCAATATGGACGCCCATCACAGAGTTTTCACCGCTGAGTCCGCCGGGACCAATATGGATAGCATTCAAACCTGCTTCGATTTTGGACTCCAATTCGGCAGCGAGGGGATTAGGATTATGGGTACCCAGCGGGCGCAGCAGCGCTTTTTTTGATAATTTGGCCGCTACTTCCACCGAACCGCCTATCCCGATTCCGATCAGGAGAGGGGGACAGGCATTGATCCCATAGGAGGTCACCTGATCAAAGACGAATTTCACGATGCCTTCATAACCTTCCAAGGGCATAAGTACTTTGGCGGTACCGGGGAGACTGCAGCCGCCACCCGCCATATATACATATATTTTTACTTCGTCACTGTGGGGGATCACTTCCCAGTCGATCCAGGGGATCCTGGTACCCACATTGTTACCGGTATTTTTTTCATCAAAAATTTCCACTGCGTTATGGCGCAGCGGGCCCAATACGGTTGCTCTTTTGACCGCTTCCTGCAAGCAGTATTCGATGTCATCGATCAAAGGGAAACCGGTTCCAACCTGGACAAAGTACTGAAGTACACCAGTATCCTGACAGCAGGGACGGTCTAAATCCTTTGCCATTTCAAGATTGTCAAACATCGCATCATATATAATTTTGGCCATGTCAGAAGTTTCAACTTTTCTAAGTTCAGTCAATTTGGCGTGAACATCATCCGGCAGATGTTTTCCTGAATAAACGGTAAACCTGGCAATGATGTCAATAAATTTTTCCCGCATTTCTTCTTTGGTCATTCCATCAACTCCACCCAATCGCAAAATTCATATAATTTTAACACATTGGATAAGTATTGAAAAATTATTTTAAGGGCGTTAATCGAGCTGATTTTAAGAATAATTTATGGAGGGGAAGCAGGAAATGTGTAAGTAAAGAAAGAGAAGCCTGTTTTACCAGTTTTCTATCATATGAATGGTTTTGTAAACGGGTTTCTTCAATATTTTAACAGTTTTGATCCTTTGTTTGGGAGTGAATCCAACACTTTTCAAACCTTTGATGGAAGCATGATTGTTGTGTAAAACACTGCCTAAAACATATCGATAGCCATCTTCATATAACATTGCAAACATTCTGGTCAAAACATAGCCGTGGATTCTGTTGCCTCTATAATCTGCTGATACAAAATCCGGCCCAATATATACTCCATCAGTTACGTCTATATAATAATTAAAAAAGGGGAAATAATGATCGATATAATGACACCAGGAATAAGCGATCAGCTCACTCTGGTAAAAAACACCCAAACATTTTGCACCATTGCGGAAAAATTCTTCAATTCTTTCCACAGCAAGATTGCTCAGCCGGTTTATTTGTTTTTTATAATTTACATCTATCAACTGACATTCAACTTCCAGATTACATTCTGTTAGTGCTGGCGGTGAAACAAGTTCCCTGTGGACCACCAGTAAAGAAGCATTTTTATATACAAAGTCCGCTAAATGCCTGCAGATTTTTTGCATTGTTAAATTTTGCAGTCTGATCAGATTTGCTTCTGATATCAGCTTAAATGAGTTTTCTTTGCGATATGATATATAACCGCTTTTCGTGTTGCCATCCACGTTTTGAACCTCCCTTGACTGAACCTGCTGTTGGCTGCTTTTTTATGATTTTTCCCGGGGCAAATGAATTTTATTTATTAAGCATGGGGGTAAATTTTATAAAAAATTGTTTGTGGTGGATGTCAGAGATTCGTATTAATAAAAGGAAGATCAATATAGAAAGGAACAAAAGGCAGGTGAAAAGGTTTTCAAATACTTGATATCAGCGATGAAATTCGGCAATATAAGGCAGATTGCGGTATTGTTCCCGGTAATCAAGACCGTAACCTATCAGGAATGTATCCGGCATGGTAAAACAATGATAATCGATATTTATGGTGATAAGTCTGTCAGTTGGTTTGTCCAATAATGTACAGATTTTTAAACTGGCAGGCTGCATAGCTTCCAGGTGCTGGAGAATATAACCCAGGGTAAACCCGGTGCCGATGACATCCTCCACTAAAAGCACATGCCGGCCCTTTAATTCCAAATCCAGATCTTTTCGGATCTTTATTGCCGGTTTCCCTGAAGGATCCGGCGATAATCCAATAGAAAGAAAATCAATGCTTACCGGTACCGTCAAATGACGGGTAAGATCCGTGACAAAATAAACAGCACCTTTTAGGACACTGACGATGACCAGCTCTTTATCCTGATAATCACGATTGATCTCCGCACTTATTGCTTCAATCCTTTGTTTGATTTGTTCTTCTGTAAAAACGATTTTGCCCAGACCGCTTGGCTTGGAATTCATATTTTTCTCCAATCAATATTTTAAAAGGTATATTTATGCTATTAAACACGATCGTAATATTTCCTGCCGCGCACAAACGCCCGGCAATTGATTTGACGAATTTTTTAATATACTATCCATAAAACTTAAACAAAATGAAAATTTATAAAAGTTTTAGATAATGATATTAAGAGAGAGCAAATACAACAAAAAACTGTATAAATACATTATACTCAGGTATTTAAACATATTTAAACTTTGCAAACGTCAGAATATTCAATTAATATTAAGTCAAGCTCCAAGGAATTCCTAAAACGGAAACCTGTCAGAGCCGGAAGCCAAACTTAATAAAGCAGCTGAAAATAGACGCCGGTGGATAAAGTCCACTATATCAAGGAGAAGACAGAGAAAAGGGTTTTTATCAGATTTGAGAGTATGGAAGTTCTTACATTGGTCTATATGATTGATATAAAGTAAGGACAGAAGTAAAGTAAGACTGATGAAGACAATGAGTAACTGAAAGAACCGCGATGAAGGATATATGGAAAGTTGCAGCAGGAAGTTAGTGCAGAAGGTAATGAAAGGTGAAAGTTGATAAAGGTTCGTTGGAGCTCCTCATTTTAATAAAAGGGCAGATGAGCTGAATCGTTGAAAGTACCATCTGCCTTTATTCTTTTGTTTACATCACGTTAGCCATATTGTCAGCTTTTTTGAAGGAATGACAAACAACCGCTGTTTCAAGGCGGTGATTTTTAATTTCTGTTACTTTGATAGTAAGGCCAAACTCATCCAATACGGGTGTGCTTCCATCTTCCGGAACAGCCCCTAATAAGCCGAAAATCAGCCCCCCAAAAGTATCATAATCCTCTTCGGGCAATTTAACTCCCAACTGGTCAGCGACCATATCCAGCGGGGCGAGACCAAGTATCTTCCATGTCTGCGAATCAATACGCTCGATAAGCGGCGGTTCTTTGGGAACTGAATCGTCATCTTCCAGGTCTCCCACGATCTGTTCCAAAAGATCATTCATGGTTATAATGCCGTTCATTCCGCCGTACTCATCCAGCACAATGGCAAAATGATTGCGGCTTTTTTTCATATTATGGAACAATACATCGGTCCTGACTGTTTCCGGAACAAAGTACGCTGGGCGCAGGGCATTTTTCATGACAGAATCACGGCTTTTATCTTCAAGACGGAAATAATCCTTTGCCTTTAAGATCCCAATAATATTATCGGTGCTCTCATCACAGACCGGATAAACTGAGTGCCGGCTCTGCTGAATGGTGCTTTCCCACTGCTCATCACTTTCATCCATCCATAAAACTGCAACTTCGGTTCTATGGGTCATGATATCTTCAGCAGTCTTATCGTCAAATTCAAAGATATTCTGGATCATATCTTTTTCATTGGAGCTTATCGCTCCTTTTTCACTGCCGGCATCAACCATCATGCGGATTTCTTCTTCCGTAATTACTTCATCATCAGCTTGTGGGTCTATCCCCATCAAACGAAGAATGCCATTGGTGGAGGCAGTTAGCAGCCAAATCACCGGACTAAAGATTTGGGAAATGAAATAGATCAATCCAGACATTGCCAGGGCCAACTGCTCCGCTTTCCTCATTGCTACCCGTTTGGGAACCAGTTCGCCTAATACCAGGGTAAAATACGATAAAATTAAAGTAATAACAATGACCGATATGGTATCCAGGGTCGCCGCTGGTATATTAATACCGGCTACTATTAAAAATGTAACCAAACGATCGGAAAAGTTATCCGCAGCAAAAGCGCTGGCCAGAAAACCTGCCAGTGTAATACCTACCTGAATGGTGGATAGAAAGCGAGCCGGTTGAGAAGTCAATTTACTTAGCCTGATCGCTCTTTTGTCCCCTTGAGCAGTCAACTTTGCCAGTTTTGTATCATTGATTGATATAATAGCGATTTCAGCACAGGCAAAGATGGCATTGATGACAATGAGAGTTAATTGTAACAACAATGGCCAAAAAACCGATGATAGACCTGACAAATGTATAACCTCCTGATTTAGCTTGGCGCAAAATGAATTTGCCAACAATGATACGAGGCTGATAACCACTACTGGATATGAATGCAGTTATTAATCAAAGTTTTCTTCGTGCAGCTTAAACCTCTTGACCAAATGATTGAAATCATTTTTAAAAACAATATTGATATTGGTACCGGGATATAATTTTTTTAGCAGTTTAACCTTTTTCTTCTTCTCCGAAACATACTTTTGATCCATGGTGGTGAGCTCAATAAAAGTATTGAACCTGGGCAGATAAAAATCCGGGGAAAAAGCCTGAGTCACGTTACCCTCTGCGTCCCATTTGACAGGAAAAGTCCTGGGTTCATATTGCCACTCAATTTCATGCATATCCAATATTTTAGCAAATTCTTCTTCTGAAGGGTGTTTAAATATCACATCTTTTTTTTGTTTGGTATTTTCCGGTTTATCAGCAGGCAAGGCGGCTTGCCGGTTTATAACCGTGTAATGAAGCAAAGCTGCAGCTTCTTCTATGCTGATCGAGTCGGTATTGATGATAATATCATAAAGAGATGGTTCCGACCAATCCAAACCGTATATTGCAGAGATATAGCGTTTATGTTTACGGTCGGTCAACTCCAGGAAGCGCTCTGCTTCTTGCTGTTCCAGAGAGTGAGTATGCATGATCCGCTGGATGCGAACCTGGCGGGAAGCCATGATCTTTACATGCAAAGCATCAGCATGATGCGAAAAAATGATCTGCGACCCCAGACCGAAAATGATAGCATCCTGACGGGTGGTAAAATCTTTTAACTTGTCTTCCAGGTGCTGGGCAAAACTGATTCCTGCGGAGGATGTGGTAAGAAAATAAGCAGGGCTTTCGGAAAGCATATGTAACTCGTGTTTGCTGGCAATTTCAGGGAACCAATGATTCATAACCAAATCACGGGTTATAATTGGGATACCAAGTTTTTGGCCTAAAAGATCAATAATTTCTTTCCCCAGGCTTCCGGTCTGCCTGGAAACAGTTATGATCAAAGAATTCACCTCATGTAAATAATGATCAATTAGTTCATATTATGAAACAGTACTGGCTTTTAGCTGTCATTTTTAGAATATTATAGCATGAAATTATTGAAACTGATAATCACGTCAAAACAGCTATACAATTTGGCAGGAGGGATTGATCAATACTGAGATTGACACAAAAATATAATGTGCAAAAATTAGATGTAGAGCAAAAGATATATTAATCTTTATTGGAGGCAAAACGAAGGTGAAAATGAAGAAAGTTCTTTATTGTATTTTGATATTTATTTGTTCATCCCTTGTGATGATGGGTTGCTTGCATGCGGCAGATGAGGATCGTAATCTTTCCGCTGACAAAAGTCCCGGTATATATGAAACGTCTGCAGACCGACCAGAAGATATAAACCAAAACCGGATCGAGAAAAATCAGGATTACAGTAAACCAGAGGATGTAGCAGAATATATTCATATTTATCAACAATTGCCGCCCAATTATATTACCAAAGATGAGGCCTTGGCACTGGGGTGGAAGAATAATGAAGGAAATCTTTGGGAAGTCACTGATAAAAAGTGTATCGGCGGTGATATCTTCGGCAATAGGGAAGGACTGCTGCCCAAATCAGAAGGCAGGATCTGGCGGGAATGTGATGTGAATTACTACGGCGGATACCGGGGAGGGGAGCGGATCGTTTATTCCAATGATGGATTGATTTATTACACCGATGACCATTATGCCAGTTTTAAGCAATTCTATTAATAAACGAGAGGAACAGAGATATGATCATCTTAAACGGTAAAAGAATGACTTCGGTAGGGAGCACTCATCGATATCTCAGGAAGAAATTAAACTTTCCTGATTATTACGGAGGAAACCTCGATGCTCTTTGGGATATGCTAACGACTCTTTCTGACCCGGTATCGATCAAATTAGTGGAAACGGAAGCTATGCAAAGTTATCTGGGGGAATATGCAGATTCCATCTTACATGTTTTTATGGAAGCGGCAGAAGAAAACGAGCAATTGATCTTTGAATGCAGTTAAAAAAGTGGAAAGATTTTGCTTCCCATTGGCATTGATAATTCTGCAGCGAAAAATTTATAAAGCAGACAGGGAAAGACTCTTGTGTCATTTTACGATGAAGCTGCAGATCATTAATAATTTGATAATGTGAACATGAAAAAAGCCGGATAAGCAAGAGGCGAACCTTTTGCCTATCCGGCTCTCTTAACTTGATAAACTAATCCAAAACCAGGGATGGTGCTGCGTACACTCTGGCACCCAACTCAGAGTCCAGCATATAGAGCCCTTTGGCATCACTGCCGAATAACTCGAATTTTTTAATCAGATCCTCGGAGTTCTTTTCTTCTTCTCCTTGTTCCTTAATAAACCAGTCCAGAAACTGCATGGTCCGGTAATCATGGATCTCATGTGCAGCAGCATAAATCGTATTGATTGAAGCAGTTACATAGCGTTCATGTTCAAGTGCAGCAGCCAATGGATCGCTGAAGGAAGTATATTCTTTATCAGGCTGAGCGATTGCTTTCAGAATGACTTTTTCACCGTTATTTTGCAGATAGGTTCTAAATAACATGGCATGGTCACGTTCTTCCTGGGCCTGAACGTAATACCAATTTTCAAAACCGCTTAATCCTTCATTCGCATAATAATTGGCCATATCCAAATAAAGATAGGCGGAATAAAGCTCTTTATTGATCTGCTCATTTAATAATTCTTTGACTTTTTCATTTAACATCCACGTCACCTCATTCAATAATATTATTACATCAGGATATCAAGCAATTTATGAATCACTGGTTTATCCTTGGATGTAACACGTTTTCATTATACTATACTTTTTATTGACAAGTAATGACCTAAAGAAATTGGCCGCTTTTAAAGCCGCCCGGCAAATTCCCGGCCAAATTCGAAACACTTTTGTTTTCCGTCCTCATCAGGATTCCATATTACTTTAAGACCCGGTTCGAGCACTTCTATTTTCGCTGCTTTCAGCCTTTCCTGGATAATTGCTGTTGATTCACCGCTCCAGCCATAGGAGCCGAATGCTGCTGCTTTTTTATTTTTAAAGCCTAATCCGGCGATCATCTCAAGCATACCAGCGGCAGCGGATAAAATACCCCGATTGATGGTTGAGGAGCCGACTAAGAAGGCCCTGGACTTGAATAATTCAGTAATCACATCATTTTTATCCGAGTGAGCCAGATTGAATAATTTTATTTCAATATCAGGGGCAGCAGATTTTATTCCCTCTGCGATGGCTTCCGCCATTCTTTTGGTTCCATTCCACATGGTGTCATAGATGATGGTGATCTGGTTTTCCTGATACCCGTCAGCCCACTCCAGGTATTTATTGATAATTTGACCTGGTTGATCCCGCCAGATTATTCCATGACTGGGCGCAATAATATTTACGGGGAGATTCAGTGAAAGCACTTCCTGAATCTTTTTTGTTACCAGAGGACTGAAAGGGGTAAGGATATTGGCATAATACTTCAAGGCTTCCTGATATAATTCTGCTTGATCGACCAGATCGTTGTACATAAGTTCTGAAGCATAATGCTGGCCGAAAGCGTCGTTGCTGAACAGGATGTTATCACCCGTCATATAAGTGAAAGAACTGTCCGGCCAATGAAGCATTTTTGCTTCCACAAAAACCAACTGGCTGCTTCCAATATCGAGGGTATCACCAGTTTTATACTCAATAAAATTCCAATTCTCATGATAATGGCCTTTTAAAATTTTAGCTCCGGCAGCGGTACAATAAATCGGTACCGAAGGGATTTCCTTCATCAGGAAGGGAAGAGCTCCGCTATGATCTGATTCTGCATGCTGGGCAATGACATAGTCAATTTTATTCAGGTCGATGGTCTTTTTTAAGTTGTCAACATATTCTCTGCCAAAAGGTGCCCAAACCGTATCGATCAATACCGTTTTTTCATCCTCGATCAGATAAGAATTGTAAGAACTGCCCCTATGTGTAGAGTATTCATCGCCATGAAAACGTCTAAGTTCCCAGTCTATTTTGCCGATCCAGCTGACTTTGTTTGTAATTGAAAAACGCATATTCATCCCACCCTTACTTCATTTCTTATATTGTGCAGCAATAGTCATGTAATATTCAGATTATATCACATGATGCGAAGCATAAGAAATTGGGGAAGACAGTTTATAGCAACCGCAATCGCAAGTCAAAACCCTTTCTTGTCAGCAGAATGGGGGTGTAATATGATAGATTTAGTTCAATAATAATATTGGTCAGATCATGTGATAACCTTAATGTAGTAAGAATGACGGAGGGTATTTATGGAGATCGGACTTTTCGATGTACTCGGACCAATCATGGTCGGACCGTCCAGTTCACATACTGCCGGAGCTGTCAGACTGGGGAATATTGCCCGCAAAATTGCCGGGCCCAATATCAGACAGGCTGATTTTTATCTGCATGGTTCTTTTGCCAAAACCCATAAAGGGCATGGTACGGATAAAGCCCTTTTGGGAGGAGTTCTGGGCATGGCAGCCGATGATGAAAGGATCAAAGATTCCTTTTCCCTGGCGGAAGCCGCCGGAATAAGATATACCTTTCATAATGAAGATCTGGGCGATGTACATCCCAATTCAGTACGAATTGTTCTGAAAAAAGATGACACAGAAAACTGCGAACTGATCGGATCTTCCATTGGCGGCGGCAAAGTTATGATCAATTCCCTGAATGGACTGCATGTTGAATTCAGCGGGCAGTATCCTACCGTTATTACGATCCATAATGACCGGCCGGG
>DBRM01000048.1 GCA_002305965.1 Syntrophomonas sp. UBA1368 | reverse complement strand
TGTGCAGATAAGTCCTGGATCGCTGCAGTGGGAAATCCTGCCGTAATAAATCCGGCATCAATATTGCCGTCTTTCAATCCATTGGCAGCTTCTGCAAAAGACAGATACTGTTCATCAATATCGTCATAGGTAATTCCTTCCGCAGCCATGATCTGGCGGGCGTTAGCTTCAACACCACTGCCGGCAGCACCTACAGCTACTTTTTTGCCTTTCAGGTCAGCCACTGATTTTATATTGTTATTAGCCAAAGTGATCAGCTGTACTGTTTCAGGATAAATCGTAGCCAATGCCTTTAACCCTTCAACTTTCTGGTCTTTGAACATTTCTTCGCCTTTATCAGCGTAATAAGTAATATCGTTCTGAACAAAAGCTATCTGTACATTACCTTCCTTGAGGAGATTTATATTGGCAACAGAAGCACCTGTCGACTCTGCTGTGGCATTAACTCCCTCAATGTTTTTGTTCAGTATTTCAGCAATCGCTCCGCCCAGGGGATAATAGGTTCCAGCTGTACCACCTGTGGCAATATTGATAAAGGTTGTGTCAACTTTGGGTTGTGCCTTGTCGGCATCCTGGTCCTCCGCCTTGCTGCCGCATCCTGCCAATGCCAAAGCCAGCAATGCAACAATAAGTAATAAAGCCAATCCATGTTTACGATATTTGATCATTTAGTAACCTCCTATGTAAAATTTATTGATTTTACCTGTTTAAACTCGTCCCCCCTCTTTTTCATTATTTCATATGACTATTCTAATATATATTGTACAAAGCAAAGCAAATTTCCTGCCATTTGGCGGTAAAATTCACTGGAAGACCTTGCCTGCCCCTAACAAATGAAAAAACCAGCGAGAAATATCAGCAGCGTTTATAAAACCTTGGAATCAGTTTATTTATACCGTGGATAATTATATAATATTATAATAAAAAAGGAGGTTTTTAAGTTGGGCAATTCGTTTTTTAACAAAGTATTAGTCGCAGTTGATGACTCTGAACAATCTGCCCGGGCTGTTGATATGGCGTTAAATTTGGCCAAATCTTCAGTAATAGGCTCGATCGTATTGTTCAATGTCTACGACAGCAGCAGTGTTGATGTTACAAAATTGCACAACGCTGAGAAACTTGACAAGTTAAGAGAAGCTTCACTGGCCTTGTTACAAAAATATGAGAACTTATTTCAGGCTGAAGGGGTCAACTGTCAAGTGAAAAAAGCCGGAGGAGAACCTGCTCAATTGATTTTAGACGTAATTGAAAATAGCGCCGACTTTGATTTGGTTATAATGGGCAGCCGCAGACTCAATAAATTTCAGGAATTTACTCTCGGCAGTGTCTCAGACAAAGTGACTCGTTTATCTAAAGTCCCGGTTTTGATAATTAAATAAATTAAAAAGAAGGCCGGTTTTTTGCCGGTCTTCTTTTTTCTTCTGCCTGCCGGGCAAAAGACTAATTATCGTGATTTTCTTTTTTATCATGAAAGGGAGTTGAATTAATATACTTAAATTAAGTCATATTGGACTGGTTGTAAAAGATACAGCCGTTTCCGCAAAGTTTTATTGCGACTGTTTAAACTTCGTGACCGGGAAACAATATAGCGGGAAGAATTTAAACATATTATTATTGCATAACGACACCACAGTTATCGAACTGCTGGAAAAGCAAAATGATGCTCTTGCACAACGCAGTTCAGGGGTTTGGGATCATATCTGCTTTCAGGTGGATGATATCGAAGCAATGTATCATAAGTTAAAAGCTCAGCAAGTGGAATTGATAGATCAGGAACCCCGCACGTCACTTTTGGGTAAGCGTGTCCTTTTTTTCGCCGGTCCGGATGGAGAACGCATTGAACTAATAGAAAAATAAAAGGAGAAGCGGTATGAAGATCCTGATCGCTCCCGATTCATTTAAAAGTGCCCTTACAGCCAAAGAAGCTGCTGAAGCAATTGCTAAAGGGATAAAAAGTGTTCTGCCGGAAGCGCAAATCATTATGATCCCCTTAGCCGATGGCGGTGAAGGGACAGTAGATGCTTTGGTATCCGCCACCGGCGGCACCCTTCTCCCGGTTACGGTAAAAGACCCGCTTTTAAGAAATATTACTGCCTGTTACGGTATTTTGGGAGACAAAAATACCGCGGTGATCGAAATGGCATCTGCATCCGGATTGGCTTTGCTTGACCAAGCGAAGCTTGATCCTCTGAGAGCTTCATCATATGGCACCGGTCAGCTTATAAAAGCCGCTTTGGATAAGGGCTGTAAAAAAATCATCATTGGTCTGGGAGGAAGTGCCACCAATGACGGTGGACTGGGCATGCTAAGCGCACTTGGAGTTAAGTTCTATAATGATACCGGACAGGATAGCAGTATCGGCGGTCAGGGTTTGTTGGATCTGGCTGCAATAGATTTGTCAAATCTGGATAAAAGAATCGCTGCTACCGAATTTATAGCTGCCTGCGATGTAAAAAACCCCCTGACCGGCCCGGAAGGTGCCACTTATATATTTGGTCCCCAAAAAGGCGTTACTGAGTCCATGCTTAAACGATTGGATGGCAGTATGGCAAGATACGGAAAAATGATCGAAGCACTGACCGGCATGGATGTTGACAAAATACCGGGAGCTGGAGCAGCAGGTGGTTTAGGCGCAGCCGTCAGCGCTTTCCTGAGAGCAGATATGCAAAGCGGTATTGAACTGGTGATGCAGCTCGTTGACCTGGAGGAAAATATCGCTGAAGTCGATCTGGTGTTTACCGGCGAAGGACGTATCGATGCCCAGACTTCATATGGCAAGACACTTTGGGGGTTGGCAGGCCTGGCTAAAAAGTATGGAACCCCTGTGATCGCTTTAACGGGCAGCATCGGTACTGGCATTGAAGTTCTTTTCAATAATGGCTTTACCGGTATTTTTGCTATCGCTGACCGGCCTTTGAACCTGGAGCAATCGATTAAGGAAAGTGCATCCTTATTGGAATCAGCGGCTCAGCGCATCACTCTTCTGGTACATCATTTATTTGAAAATTTTAAGCGGCAATAGCAAATAATATATACTTAACATATTGTTATGTGAAAGGAGATCTATGCAAATGACTAAAGACATCCGTTATAACGAATTCATGCAGGAAACCTTGCGCCAACTGCCTCGGGGCGCTTTCTTATCGGTAAAAGCAGGCGATAAGACCAATACCATGACAATAGGCTGGAGTCTAATCGGCACTTTATGGAATATACCGGTGATCATGGTGGCAGTCCGCCCTTCCCGTTATACTTTCAAATTAATGGAACAGGCTGATAATTTTACGGTCAGTTTTCCCCATTCCAAAGATTTGAAAGATCCACTGGCCAAGGCCGGCAAACTTTCGGGCAAAGATGTAGATAAATTTAAAGAATGTCAAATTACAGCACAACCCGGCAGGATAATTGAGAGTCCTGCTATTGCTGAATGCAATCTGGTATATGAATGTAAGCTGCTTTACAAGCATCCTCTGAATCCTGATATGCTCCCTGCCGAAATCAAATCCTCCTGCTATAAGGAAGGCGATTACCATACCCTGTACTTCGCTAAAATTGTTGCCTCCTATTTGAACGAATAACAGCAAAAGCTGGATCATTCTTTGCCGCAAATGGCAAAGCTGCCCAGCTTTTTTCCCCAAAATCCCATCGTTGATACTGATGATTATTACATTTTTATTATGGTACCGTTACCGGCACAGTTTCTTCAATCAAATCACTTGGCAGTTCATTGGGATCAGTAATAACAATTCCAGGCCCCTCTTCAACATTATCTATTGAGCCTTCCTGATTTTCCGTGTCTGTTGATTCATCGTTCTGCAGGTCAGCGTTTTCGCCATCCCCTTCGCCAGTCCCTTCTTCTTCCGCAACCGGTTCTTCTTCGCCTTCCGGCTCACTGACCACATCAGTTTTGACCCGGGTATAACCCTGGGGCGGATCTTGTGCCACATCAAATGTTTGCCCGGCCAGCAAATCCTTTACAATACCACGGGCAATATCTTCATCTGCAACCCAGTAACTGGCACCTGTATTGGGATCTGTATACGGGTACCCAGGTAAGGTTTGGGTAATAATTTTTCCCTGTTCAAAATCTTTGGCTGCATCCGCCAGGTAAAGCATATCTTTCATTGGTATATTTGTATGTACATTTTTTAAAATTTCCGGCACCAACTGCGGTAGTTTGAGTACTGCTTTGGTGGAAAACATTTCATCTGCCAGTGCCTTGATAAATTGCTGCTGACGACCGGTCCTTCCAATATCAGCCGTTGGGCCTCCGCGGTACCTGACAAAACGCAGCGCATCCTGCCCGTTTAATATCTGCGGCCCTTTGGCCAGGTGAATGGCAAGGTCAGGGTTCGGGTCATAATGGTTCATCTCATAAGGAACATCAATATGTACGCCCCCCAGGATATCTATGATTTTAGCGAAACCTCCAAAATTAGTCGTTATATAATAGTCGACCTTTAAATCCAGCAGATCACTGACTGCCTGGGTCGCTGCTTCCGGTCCTTCCAAGAAATTGATACTGTTTATTTTATCATAATGGTTCTTACTGTTTTTTACCCTGGTATCCCGGGGGATCCATACCATGGCAATGTCTTTGCTCTTTTTGTCAATACTGACTAAAATCATGGTATCACTGCGAGAGTTCTCTTCTGCCTTCTGCGCATCAATTCCCATGACCAGAATGTTATAGGATTTCCCCAGGCCGAAACTTAATGTATCACTTACGCTTCCCGTTTTTATGATCCCGCCGGCCAGAAGCCCCAGGCCAAATGTAATCATAAACACGATCACAACTTTAACCGCTGTAAATCTTTTGGTTTTTACTCTCCCCATTTAATTATCCTTCTCTCCTGCATTTAACTGTTCATTTATTTTCTCCATCAGTTCATCCAACCCTGTGCCGCTTAAGGCTGATACATAAATATTGTTATTTTGATTTAAGTCACCTTCCAATAGATCGATTTTATTGAACACTTTCAATGTTCTGGTTTTATCCGCCCCCAAATCCTTTAATACCTGATCTACAGCCTCGATCTTATCCAGGTAATTTGGGTCAGAAATATCTACCACATGCAAAATAAGATCGGCTTCCAATGTTTCTTCAAAGGTTGATTTGAAGGCAGCCGCCAGGTTGGGCGGCAGGTTTTGAATAAAACCGACCGTGTCAGTAATCAGGATTTTTCGTCCGTCATTCCAGCGTATCCGGCGGGTGGTGGTATCAAGAGTCTGAAAGAGCCTGCTGTCTGCTTCCACTTGCTCCTTTCCGCTGGCATGGCCTCGGTTGCACAAGGCATTAAAAATGCTTGATTTTCCGGCATTGGTATAACCAACTAACGAAACTGTCCTGATGCCTGAGCGTTCTCTTTGTTTGCGGTGTAAACTCCGGGTTTTGCGAATTTTTTCTATCTGCCTTTTAATATCGTCTATGCGGCCGCGGATATACCTGCGGTCCAATTCCAATTTTTGTTCACCGGCACCGCGGGTCCCGATCCCGGCGCCAAGCCGGCTCATTTCCTTTCCCTTCCCTGTCAGCCGCGGCAGCCGGTATTCCAGGCTGGCCAGTTCGACCTGCAGTTTACCTTCATGAGAGCGGGCCCGTTGGCTGAATATATCCAGGATCAGGCCGGTACGATCTACTATTTTCACTTCCAGGATATTTTCCAGGTTCCGCATCTGTACCGGAGACAGCTCCCGGTCAAATATGACCAGATCAGGTTCGCACTCGGCAACCACATGTTTGAGTTCCTCAAGCTTACCTTTTCCCAGATAGGTTGCTCCCTGGATCCGATCCCGGGCCTGGATCATGACCGTGGTCACAACAGCACCAGCAGCCTCTGCCAGTGCCTCCAGCTCTGCCTGATAACTTTGGAACTCACTTTCCCGATCTTTTTTTAGTTTGACCAGAACCAATACGGCACGTTCCACCTTATTTTCACCAATTACCTCGTCATTTTTTTCTATTCTTTGCTATCATATACGAATATATCACTAAATTCTGTCCCGATCATCAAATCAACATACTTTAAAAATTTCTTTAGGTCACATGCCTTTAATAATGCCATTCCCCGGGTTGGATGAGAGCCGATGACAATTAATAATCACACGTGTTTACATGAAAGATTTTAATGCTTTGCTGCGCATTATACAATGACGGAATGAAACGTATGCTTGCTCCATTCGATCAAGTAAGCTATATTAAATCATAGGGAAGGTGATTGGAATGTTGGATGCTTCAGGATTTGATTTGGAAAATACCATTATGGGTACCCTTCAAATTGAGATCACTGAATATACCCCAGAGCGCGTTGTTGCCAGGATGCCTGTAACCCCCAGGACGCATCAGCCTTTTGGGTTGATGCATGGTGGAGTATCGGTGGTGATAGCAGAGACAGTTGCCTCTGCCGGAAGCTATCAGTTTATTGATGCTGCCAGACAAAGAGCTGTAGGTTTGGAAATCAACGCCAATCACATCCGCAGTGTAAGCCAGGGGATCGTTACTGCTATCGGTTCTCCTGTTCATGTTGGACGCCGCACCCTTGTGTGGGATATCCGGATATATGACGAGGCGGAAAAACTGGTTTGCATTTCCCGTTGTACCATGTCGATTATCGATGTATAAATCCACACCAAATCACTGGATTGTAATTATTTTTCTAACGCAGAAGGGGCAGAAGCTGAGCCCCTGCCCCCTTACCGATTATAATCCGTAAGCCCTGGCCAATATCGTAATGGGGTGGGTAACTTCCCGGTCTTTCACTTTAAATCCTATATAAAACCTGCATACCGGGCATTGAGTCAGCACGGCGTTTGCTTTGGTATTATTTATTTCTTCCAACCGTTGCTCCCTGATCTTTTCCGCTTGTTCCCGGTGTGACATAAAATAGGTCCCCGCTCCGCCGCAGCACAGTTCAGGATGTTCCAATTCCCTTAGTTCCGCCTCAGGAATCTGGCCTAATAGCTTCCGTGGAGCGTCTTTGACAGTTGGTGACCAGCCGCGATGACAAGGAACATGATAACTCCATTTGATATCCAGTTTGCCCGGCTGTATGGTCAGCCCCTCATTTTGCAGATAATCAGTCACTTCCCACATTTTAGAAGTAACTGCAACAATTTGTTCCTGCAGCGGATCATCATCAGCAAAACACCTGGCGGCTTTTTCTTTAAACATCATCCCGCAGGAAGTACAGTCGGTCACGATCGCATCTACCTTAAGTCCGGCAAATAATTTGATATTGGTTTCCACCATCGCCCTTGCGCTTTCCAGATCTCCTTCTCCCAGGGAAGGTATTCCGCAGCAAACCTGCCCGGGGGGAATGATGACTTCCATTCCATTATGATTTAAGACTTTGACTACCGCTTCACCAGTATCGGGAAAAATAAAATTCGTCCCGCAGCCGACGAAATATGCCACCCGTTTTTTTACTTCCCCGGCAGGCGAATAAGTCCCTGAATACATTTTGTCAAATGACCTGCCTGCCAATTGGGGAATTTCTTTGGTTGCGACCCCTATTTTCTGAGCAATAGAGCCCGCTTTCCCCAGAACACCGGCAAGTCCTCTTTGGGTAAGCATTTTCGACATAACAAACTGCTTAATGCCTCCCCCTTTCTGTCTGGCCTTGCTCCGTGCGGCAATAATGATGTCATCAATAGGAAGTTTACTGGAACAGGTTTGGGTACAATTGGTACACAAAAGACAATAATCTAAAATTTCTTGTGCCCTGGAACTGTAAGGCATACGGTCATGCATAACCGTTTCCCTGATCAGCAGCAGCCTGTTCTTGGCAACAAAAGCCTCACTCTGTTCAGCCAGAAATGAAGGACAGGTAGATTGGCAATAGCTGCAGTGCGAACATTTTTCTATGATATTTTCATATTCTTCCAGTCTAAGCATGATCGCCGCCCCCTTCCATCCATATTTTGCCTGGATTCATGATATTCTTTGGATCGAAGGCCTGTTTGATCCTTTTCATCAGTTCGATCTGGATATCCCCCAGTTCCCAAGCCAAGTATTTGGCTTTATGAATACCTATCCCGTGTTCGCCAGAAATCGTGCCGCCCAATTCCAAGCCGGCGCGGGTCAGCCTGTCGATGGCGACTTCTGCTTTGGCAAGTATTTCTGGGGTTACCTGCGAGAACAAAACTGAAGGATGCATATTGCCGTCACCTGCATGGCCAGCCAGTCCGATCATCACTCCTTCTTCTGCAGCAATGGTCTGCACCGTTCTCACCAAATCAGGCAGCTTATTCCGCGGTACCGTGATATCTTCCGTGGTAGCCCGCTGGAAGATGGTCTGGATCAAAGGGTAGACATTGGCTCGGGCTGTCCAGTAAGCTTGTGCTGCTTTCGGATCATCAATTCGCCTGACTTCCTTGGCTTTCATATCATGACAAATCCCTGTTACCACTTTCGCTTCATATTCTACCTGGGATTCAGTACCGTCAAAATACATGAACAAATATCCTTCTCCATCGGTGGGCAATGGCGGAGAGAAGAAATTATTCATCACTGTGATAGCCAGTTTGATCAAAAACTCTATCATGCCCGGTATTGCACCCCGGGCAATTATTTCGGCGACGATCTCTGCCGCCTGTTCAAGGGTTTCACACACCACAACGATGGTACGGTTGGCTTCCGGTAAAGGCAGCAGGCGCAAATTGACTCCGGTTATGACTCCCAATGTTCCTTCGGATCCGGTCATCAGCCGGGTAATATCATAACCTACCGATTGTTTTACAAATTTGCCTCCTGGATTGATGATCGAACCATCTGGCAGCACTACCTCCAATCCTGTTACATAGTTGCCTGTGGTCCCGTATTTCACTCCTCTTGGTCCTCCTGCCCTGGTGGCCACATTCCCCCCTATGGTGCAGACACTGGCGCTCTGCGGGTCAGGTGGATAGAATAGCTTCAATGGTTCAAGCTGATCCTGAAATCTTTTTAATACGACCCCCGCTTCTACTCTGGCAGTCATATTATTCCTGTCAACTTCCTGAATGTGATTCAATCTTTTTAGATCCATTACGATCCCGCCGTTGACCGGCGTGCAGCCTCCAGCCAGACCGCTGCCGGCTCCCCTAGGTGTAACAGGGATCTCTTTCGTGAAAGCATACTGCATGACTTTGGAAACCTCATCTGTAGTGTGTGGTAATACCACTGCATCAGGAATCCTGCTCTTGAAATAATGTGTAGCATCATTAGCATAGGCAAGCATTTCCTCCGGTTGGGACAAAACCTGAGCCGGGCTTAATAAACCATTCAGATCTTTGATCAGACCTTGCATGTTGCTTCCCCCTTTTTTAAAGGCTCCATTGCATTATGTCACTATCTATTTATATGCTCATACCCAATTTTGAATACTTTACGGTTCAGCTCCAGGGCTTCACCTTTAAAACGTTGTTCCATGACCTTGTCATAATCTTCTGCAGTAAGAGGAACCTGGGGCAAAGCGGTCAGGGATCCCATGAGCAAAATGTTGGTTGCCTGGCTGTTACCAGCCTCAACTGCCATCCTGGTCGCTTCAATGATCATTACTTCTCTGCTCAGCTTTTTCAATTCTGTTTCGATGGCCTCCATGGAAGGATAAACCGCCTCCCCGATTAAAACTCCCAAAGGATAATTAGGGCGTGAATCCGTAAGGATCAAAGTGGACTTATTGGCATAATCCCGCGCAACGCGCAGCGTATCAGTAGGTTCAAAGGACACAATGATATCTGCCTGCCCCAGAGGAATCAATACCCCATATTCATTAGCAGCTGATATCCTTACATGGCTCATGACCGATCCTCCCCGCTGTGAAGCACCATATGTTTCCCCTACTGTGGTAAAATAACCTTTTTCCACCAAGGCTGAAGCCAGGAGTTCAGTAGCCAGAATATTCCCTTGTCCGCCGACACCACAAATAATAATATTGAGCGGATCTTTTACCAGTTCTTTACCCACAAGCTCCGCCTCCTTCCATCTTAATAGCTCCCGCAGGGCAAAGACTTATACAAACCCCGCAGCCCACGCAGACAACTTCGTCTATTTTGGCTTTGCCTGCTTCATAATCCCATATGTTGCCGGGACAACCCCAGATCCGGCTGCAGAATCTGCCGCATCCGCAGTCATCACCCCTGCACAGTTCCTGATCTACCCAGACTCTTGGTTTTTCACGTTTGCGGACGACCAGAGTAGCACATTCCTGTTTGAGGATCAAGACCTTAAGGCCTGGCTGTTTCAGTAGATCATATACTTTGGAAGTTGTGCCGGAAATATCAAAAGGATCAGCCACTGTTACCGGACATCCTATAGCTTCTGCCACCTTTTTTATGGAAATCGGTTCTGCAGCCTTACCCATTGCCGTCTGCCCGATACCAGGATGAGGTTGAAAACCGGTCATGGCCGTGGCTGAATTATCCAAAACAACGAACAGCATGTTGGAATCATGGTATTTGGCATTGACCAGGCCCGGCAAACAGGAGTGGAAGAAGGTCGAATCTCCGGCCAGTGCCAAGACTGGTTGTTTAAACCCAAAGCGGGTCAATTGCCCCATCCCTTCTGCCGCATTGATGCCGCCGCCCATGCAGCACAGGAAATTATAGAGGTAATGTCCGGCTCGCTGTCCCCCCATCGTGTAGCATCCTATATCACCCATTACCACACCCTGCCCTTCCTGGATACGCAACGTCTGTTTGAGCAGGAAAAAAGACGCCCGGTGCGGACATCCTGCGCAGAAGGTCAGTTCCCGCGCTGGCAGTGCAACTGCTTCTTCAGGCGGAATAACTGCTGTTTCCGGTCCTGTGAAAGCCGTTCCGGTCAAACGCGCCAGGGTATTCCGCACGATGTCCGGATTCAGTTCTCCGTTACGGGGCATGGCCTTCCCTCCATAGCGCCCCAGCAGTTCCACCTGTAATTCGGGATGATAAGCAATGATCCCGGCAATATTCTGTTCCAGGAAGGGGTCGACTTCCTCGATTACCAATACTTTCTTTGTTTTAAGCAGATGTTTGACAATAAAGTCTTCCGGCAGCGGATACGTCGTGCCGATCTTTAATATCCCTATTCTGTCCCGGAGTCCTAAAGCTTCAACTGCTTCACTGCTGTACAGCCAGCCGGTGCCGCAGGTAACAATGATCATGTCAGGCTCCTCCGGACCCTTGTACTCGTTGAAAGGGGATGTTTCAAAAATAGATTTGGCCTGGTCGATCTTTGCGATCTGGGCATCTTTGAACCAGTTGATAGCTACCATACGGTCCCATTCACCGATCGTCACCGGATCCGGTTTTTCCTTCGGCAATTCACCAAGGGATACACTGCTGCGTCCATGATTGATACGGGTCACGGTTCTTACCATTACCAGTTGCTGCAGCTGTTCGGACAATTCGTAGCCCCATTTGACCATATCCTTGGCTTCCTGCATATTAGCTGGTTCCAGCATAGGAAGACCTGCCGAACGAGCCTGATGCCTTGAATCAAATTCATTGGTACTGGAATGGGCACTGGGATCATCTGCCACCACCAGTACCAGTCCGCCTTTCACACCCGATAATGATGCACTGTGCAAAGCGTCCCCTACCACCAGCAAGCCGTTTTGTTTCATGATACACAAGGAGCGTACCCGGGCAAAAGAAGCCCCCAGGCATGCTTCCAGAGCGCAAGTCTCATTGGTGGACCATTCCGCATAAAGATCCATTTTTTCGGCCACATGGCCCAGCATGGCCAAAATTTCTGAAGACGGTGAACCGGGATAAGCAGCGGCAAAACGTATACCGGCTTCCAGCGCTCCCCTGGCAATGGCTTCATTCCCCTGCATAAGATAGGTTCTGCCCGGTTCATCAGCAGTAATCATCCATTCCATTGTTATTTCACCATCCCTTCTGCCAATTTCCTGACCTGTGCATACATTTCACTGTTCAAGTCAATAAAAGGTTTGACTCCTTTGTCAAAGGCTGCCTGTATATTATTAAGGTTGCGGTTCTTTTTGCCGATCGAAGCTCCCTTTAATCGGTTCAATTCTTCTTCCGGATAATCTGCACAAATGAGATAATCTTTTTCCACTGCCTTATCCAAAAGTTCCTGTCCTTTTGCCGAACGTACGATGACCGTATTCCATCCTTTTTCTGCTTCAAAAGCCCCTACCGAGATGTCGGCCAACTCTGAAGTCATATCCAGACAATACCCACAACCCGCTTTGTTGAACTTTTTCACTTCATCCAGAGGCAGGATGTGTTCACCTTTGTCGGTCTTTACTACAAAACCATGCTGTGGAATTCCCAGACTTAAGATCTTTTCCCCCGGGAAATTTTTCTGCAGGTATTCGTTAAAATCCCAGCCCAAAGACCACATGCAAAACAGGCCTATAGTGATCAGATCAAGGGGCGGTTTATCCGGACGCCGGTTAAAGTCCATCTTACGCAAAGCCTGGATCTGGCAGGGCCGTCCTACCACCGCCAGCTTTTGCACCTTGTTGGCCTGAGCTTCAATAATTTTTCGCAAACCGGGAGAAGCCAGAAATCGAGAGCCAGCCGCCTTTTCAATATCATCTATATCCACAGCCAGAAATGGCTCCGGGGTTACATGATCCTCACTGCCGGTCAATAAAACTGCCTGTGCCAGTTCATCTTCCATTATGGTTTTCACCAGATTGCTGACTGTCCCGCCGTCTTGTTGTCCCTTTATCCCCGCAGCAGCTTTTACTCTAAAAACATTAAAATAAGGCCCTATTTCGATATTTCGCGGTGTATCCGGCAGATATCTGTCGCCGATGGCCTGCCAGTCAGCATATGTCCGCGGACACACTGCGTAACAGCGCCCTTCCCCCACATTACAATCGAAACGCATCACCAGGTGGTCTTCCATATTGGCAATATACGGACACCAATCCAGACAGGCGCCGCACAGAGCACATGTAGAGCTTTGGAAAACTTCGTTTTTCAGATCCATTCCTCCAGGCATTCGATCCCCTCCTTTACAATTTTGGAACACGTATCCTTTCATTTTTTAAGCAATACGCACCCAATGTTCATCTTGATCGAACCTTGTTCCGTTTTTGCTTTGCCTCCACTTTCGACAATTGAATAAATATTCCTTCTATTTAAAATATTTTTATTTTTCTTAACAGAGCAATATGTTTTCAATATTCATTTATTCTGCCAAACAACTAGCCTGGTGAGAAAATGAAAGATAATTTCTCATAAATCGTATAACAATGTATAATATAGGAAATAAATTGGATAAAAGCAGAGAAAAGGAGGGTGAATATTTTTGAAGAAATTATTTCTTTCTGCATTATTCGTATGTCTGCTGGCAGCAACACTATTGCCGGCACCGGTGGCAGCTGTTCAGTTTCCCGATGTGAAAGACCACTGGGCAGTAACATATATCGACAGTCTTGCCGGCGCTGGCTATATTAAGGGATATCCTGACGGTTCTTTCAAACCCGATAATCCTATGACCAGAGCTGAGTTTACCACGCTCTTGATTTCCTGCATGGATCTAACTCCGGATGCTTCTACTGTAAACAGTTTTGGTGATACCGGCAAACACTGGGCAAAAAATTACATAAATGAAGCAGTCAGACAGGGCATTTTGATCCCAGCAGAATATCCTGCCGGGTTGGTGCCGGACGGCAATATCAAAAGAAGTGAAGCAGCGGCCATGCTGGTACGGGCACTGGGCGAAGAACCGGATAATGGTTCCCTGCCTCCTTTTACTGATTTATCTGCGGTGGAAAAGAGTGATTATAAAGCTTATATTAAAAGAGCCTTCGATCTCAAATTGCTGCAGGGATTCCCTGGCGGAGAATTCAGGCCTTTTACCGATATGACCAGAGCGCAGGTAGCAAAGGTGCTCACCGACTTTTTGGTGCTGGATGACGGATCCGCTCCACAGCCAGTACCTGCTGTGACAGGTGATATTACTTCCATTGCCATTGGCGAGGAGCAGTATCAGCTAAGCCAGTATCCAGTAACTTTTAAATTTGCCTATTCATCAGTACCTCTAAATTCTATTACTGTTAATGGAGATCAGCTCACTGTCAATGGCAGTTATACATTTTTTGCCAATAGTCCTTTAGGCAATCCGGGTTTGATTATCAACAACAGCCTTTATACGGTTAGCAAATACACTTTAAGCGGCAAAATTCTGGTGGCGTTTCCTGAATCACGCATAATCAATTCCCTGGAGATCAGCGGCTATAAGTATAATAGCGACTTTGTAAAGTTATTTGTTAATTCGTCCAACAGTGATTACTATCTGGCTGATATGAAGATCATTGACGAATACACGGTTGAAATCGGCGGTAAATCCTATGATCTGTTGAAAGACCGTGTGACAATCACCCTGGGGGATAAATTTTATGATATTACCCGGATCAACCTGTCATCCGCTTCTCCCCTGATCCTGAAAGAAACTGACCGGGTCATCGTGGAAGGAATGCGCATGTCTGATATATCAGCCATATTTGTTGATGACAAAACTTTATCCCTTAACGATATAGATGACATCCAATTTATGATCGATAAGAAAATGTATGATCTGGATGAAGTAGTCATCGATGCTTCCGGCAGCTTTACTGTTAGTCGTAAGGCCTTCCCTTTCGATGAAATTACCATGTATATCGACGGGCAGACTTATATAATTGAAGATATTGAACTATACCGCAATAAATTTATCTTTTACTGTGTTAAAGGAAATAATGAAGATTTTGTCCTGGTCAACGGGAAATACTACGATATTGATGATGTTGAGATCATTAAAGATAACACGGTTTACGATCTGGACGAGGTGCTGGTCATTGATCGCAACCTGGTAAGGATCGATGGAAAACGTTATGAAGTTGATGAAGACTTTTATGCAAGAATCGATAAAAAATACTATACAATTAACCGTATCGACTTTGACGAAGACCTGGAATTGGTCGTAATGAAACTCACTGAAACAACTGCCCCTTCTGTGAGCAGCCAGCCTGAACGTATTATCTTTTATGTAGATAATAAGAAATATCAGGACGGAGTAGACAACAACACGGAAATATATGTAGGCCGCAAATGGGTGGACTTCGATAAAATAACCATTATTGATCCGGCGGTTTTCAGTTATGACGGCAGAAACTATGATCTGATCGGTGCAGAAGTCAGTCTTGATGGTGACGAGTTCGTTGTATATGATACTTCCTGGACTGGTTATCGGCAAATTTTCACCTTGTATATGGAATAATATCTTAAATAAAAAAGCGGGCTTTTGCCCGCTTTTTGTTTAAGCCAAAATGAAAGCTCATTAATCATCTTCAGCAGTAAACTCTGATTTGTCTGCACTGCATATGGGGCAAACCCAATCATCCGGCAAATCTTCAAATTCGATACCTGGCTGGATATCATTTTCCAGGTCCCCAACTTCGGGATCATAAACATAACCACAAACAATGCATTCATATTTAGCCATCTTACCAGTCTCCCTTCCATTTTGCTCCGTTTTTATGTTGATATCCACTAAATAAAATACTCTGTATTAGATTATCTTTATTTACAGCGATTATGGCAAGATAATTTTTCCACCTGCTGATCGTGATCATTCTGTTTCTTCAAATTCCGATTTTCCAGCCAGACAGAGTGGACAAACCCAGTCATCCGGCAGATTCTCAAAAGCAGTTCCCGGAGGGATGCCGTTTTCCTGGTCGCCTATTTCAGGATCATAAATATAATTACAAAAAGTACATTGATATCTGATCATTCTCGATCTCCCTTCTATATAGTTTTCT
The DNA here is from genome assembly GCA_002305965.1 of Syntrophomonas sp. UBA1368. Classification (GTDB taxonomy): domain Bacteria; phylum Bacillota; class Syntrophomonadia; order Syntrophomonadales; family Syntrophomonadaceae; genus UBA1368. The sequence continues at coordinate 45,729 of DBRM01000048.1, read as the reverse complement.
GGTCTGGTCTTCACGTTCTCCTTATTTCATTAACAGCATAGCAAATTTATATTCGGGCGTCACCTGCAATTCCGGGTCATTCCCGGCCAATTAAATCTTAAATATGCATTCCGTAATAGTCTTTTGTTCTCAGTATAAAACCATCCGCTCGTGCAAAAAATATCTTGAGATATAATTTTGAAAGGAGCACGCTTAATGAAACATAAACCGGATGACCGACGTGATAACGTGGATATACTTCAGGAAAACATCAATAATACCCTGGAAAATATTCGCCTGGCCGAGGAGACCATGTCTGAAAGCGATAATGAAGAAATGAATCAGGATATTGCTGCCAAAAACCAAAGACGTAAAGAAGCCCTGAAAAATATGAGACATGAAATCAAAGACGAAGCTGAAGCCTATGAAAGAGGATATGATGACTGAACCGGTGCAGTGCTTCTGTTATAAACCTATTATTGATAAAGGAAAAGCTGCCCGTCGTAGCAGCTTTTCGTGATTTTCGGATTTATCTTTAATGAAATCGCTTTAGTGAATCGACTCAGCGATTTTAACATATAACCAGGGGCTGAGATAAAACAGTCCGGCTTTGATTTTATTTTTTATACTCAGCGGTTTTCCCAGTACAAATCCTCTTCGCAGTAAATGTCGGTACGGAGGGCGATATAATTTGCCTACAAAAACTGCGTAAAAAAATTTCTGCAGCAAGAAATCATTAAAGTATTTTCTTTTTTCTTTGTCTCCTACCAGCGCATAAGATTTCTCCAATTCATAACAAATACCCAATAGATCCCTCCCAGGTTGCGTCCTGTCCTTGGCTGTCATAAATGAATTTTCCCGCAGTACATAGACATAGAATACTAGCTCGATATATTTGACCCGCTGAGCTTTTAAAAAAACCTGCGGGATCCACAGTTCATCCTCATGCAAGATCTTTTCAAAAAATAATCCATTATCAAGCAGAAAGTTCCGATCATACATATTGAGCCAGCAGCCGGTCCCCATAAAACCTTGCTTAAGACACAGGTACATATAATCAATTCCTGAGTAGACCCCTTTGGGGTAAACCCGTCCAAATGGTTTATTATAACTGATCTGCCCGTCGATCATCCGGCAGCATCTCCCAACCAGAATATCCAGCTTATGTATCTCTATTTCCCTTACCATCGGTTCATAGGCATCGGGAAAAATAAAATCGTCTCCATCTACAAAGGCGATATACAAGCCGCGGGCCATTTTCATGGCCGCATTTCTGGCCATTGATACTCCTTGGTTTGACTGGTGGATGACCCTGATCCTTTCATCTTTTCCGGCGTATTCATCACATATCCGCGGGCAATTGTCAGGTGATCCGTCATCAACCAGGATCAGTTCAAAATCAGTAAATGTCTGGGCTAAAATAGAGTCAATGCACCGGGGCAGGTATTCTTCCACATTATAAATCGGCACAATAACGCTCAACTTTGGTTCCATGATAATCCTCCGGTACGACTGCTTTGAATATGTTATTGATATTATATAATTTTTCAGGATGTTTAGGGTATATTTGTGGCATGTCTGCTGCTTTCCTTTCATACTAATGGTTTTTCAACCCAGATATGCTTGACACTGCCGCTAAGAGCTAATACGATTATTCTAATGTTTAAAGGGGGGATCCAAGTGATATTGATTACTGGCGGGGCTGGATACATAGGCAGTCATACAGCTGTCGAGCTGATGATGGCAGGTCATGAAGTTATTATCATGGATAATTTCAGCAACTCCAAGCCCCAAACCCTTGAGCTGATAAGGACTCTTGCCGGAAAGAATTTCCCCTTCTATGAAGCTGACATGTTGGACACGACAGCCCTCGAAGAAATTTTCACCCGGCATAAAATAGAAGCCGTTATCCATTTTGCAGGATTCAAGGCAGTTGGAGAATCAGTGGCACAACCGGTTCTTTATTATCACAACAATGTAGCCGGCACCATCAATCTTCTGCAAACCATGAGCAAGCATGGGGTCACGCAGATGGTTTTCAGTTCTTCAGCCACCGTTTATGGCAACCCCCAAACCGTACCGATTACCGAAGACTTTCCTGTGGCGGCAGTCAACCCTTATGGCAGCAGCAAACTGATGATCGAGCAGATCTTAAATGACCTTTATAACTCTGATCCACAATGGCGGATCTGTATCCTGCGCTATTTTAATCCTATCGGCGCCCATCCCAGCGGTCTGCTGGGGGAAGACCCCAATGGGATTCCCAACAACCTGATGCCCTATATTGTTAAAGTAGCATCCGGACAGCTTCCTGTACTAAACGTATTTGGCAGCGATTATCCGACGGCAGACGGAACCGGCGTGAGAGACTATATTCATGTGGTGGATCTCAGCCTGGGCCATCTTAAAGCTTTGCAGAAAATCTCTGTCGAACCGGGTATTCATACTTATAATCTTGGAACCGGCAGAGGGTACAGTGTCCTGGAAGTAATAGATGCTTTTGAAGCAGCCACAGGGCAGAAGGTACCCTATCAAATTGCCCCCAGACGGCCCGGAGATATCGCTGAATGCTATGCCGATCCATCGAAAGCAAGAGTAGAAATGGGGTGGCAGGCTGCACGCAATCTGACGGACATGTGTATGGATGCATGGAGATTTGCCCGTCCGGCAGTATGACCCGAACTCTTTTCATTAACCGGCAAGTCCGTCCATTGCTCTTATACTTTCGAAAGATTCTGCTATATCCAGCGTTACCCTCTCTGCTCCCCCTGCTGACATGACTGGCAGCATGATCATGATTCTGGTTTTCGCTGCTTCTTCTTTGTCTTATTTCAAATCCTGCAAACCCTTCTTCCCTCTTTCCAGTTCTGGATCATTAAGCAATGCTAAATTCTCCGTCCGGCAGCAAAATTCTTTGTAAAGTACTTTGCTGCAACCTTTTTCTTCTCCTGACTTGGTTGGCAAACCCATTGACAATTTTGTCAGCAGCCAGGTATCGCTCAGGCTTGCATATTCATTAAAAGGGTAGCCTTTCGTGTAAAGCATGTCACTAAAGTATATTTCCTGTCTGGCAAGTACCCCCTTCATTGCGCGGTTGTCTTTCGTGGCATAAAAGTTGCGAAACATATGGAAAAACGTGAAGGGGGTATGGCAGCTTCTATTACAGGTCCATATTTTACTTTAAGGGGGTTTATGAATGGCTACCAATTACTTATTTGACCATAGAGACCATAAATTTATCTATAAAGAATGGCTTGATATGGAAAAGCTTTTGTCTTTTGAAGCTTATCGGGATTATTATACCCTGGACGATTTTGATATGTATCTTAACCTGGCTTACAAGCTGGGTAAAGAAGTACTGGCTCCAGCCAATGATGACGGCGATCAGCTGCATGCGCAGTTTGTTGAGGGCACGGTCAAAACGCCCCCCTCTTTCAAGGCCGCTTATAACAAAGTAATGGAAACAGGTTTGGGGTCGCAGTCAGCTGACCGTCAGACAGAAGGAAAAATACCACTCTGTTTGAATTGTTCGATTGCTGAAACCCTTATGGCAGCAAATCTGGCCCTGGTCATTTATTGGGGACTGACCTCCGGGGCAGCCGGAGTCATCCAGAAGTATGCGGCCCCCAAATACCAGGAGCTTTTCCTGCCTAAACTGTTCAGCGGCCAGTGGGGCGGAACTATGAATCTGACCGAACCCGGGGCCGGCTCTGATGTAGGCGACATTCTGACCAAAGCCTATCCCACCGGCACACCGGGAATATATAGCATAAAAGGAACCAAGCAATTCATTACAGCCGGTGACCATGATTTGACCGAGAATATCATTCATCTGGTTCTGGCACGTATCGATGGCTGCCGGGAAGGTACAGCCGGCATTTCGCTTTTTATGGTCCCCAAATATTGGGTCAATGATGATGGCAGCTTGGGTGAAGCAAATGATGTACAAACAGTAGGGATCGAAAATAAGTTAGGCGTTAAGGGTTCTGCCACCTGTGTTTTATCCTATGGCGAAAACAATAACTGCCGCGGCATACTGCTGGGAGACCCGCCCGGGGAAGACGGCAAAGGCCAGGGAATGAAGCAGATGTTTAATATGATGAACGAAGAACGTCTGGGAGTCAGCAGTATGGCACTGGCTAATGCTTATGAAGCTTACTTGAATTCGCTCCAATATGCCCAGGAAAGAATACAAGGCCGTCTGATCACTGACCCTAAAGGACCTCGGGTAAAATTGATCCAACACGAGGATATCCGCCGCATGCTGATGTATCAGAAGTCCATCATCGAGGCCATTCGGGCCTTAATCGTTCAGACCTTCTATTATATAGACCTTTCCCATGACAGCCCTGATGAGGCTGAACGCGAATTTGCCGACATGATGGTTCAGATCAATACACCCCTGTGCAAGGCTTATGCCTCCGACATGGTCTGGCGGACTGTAGCTGAAGCGATTCAAATCTATGGCGGGTATGGTTTCATCGAAGAATATCCCGTAGCCCAGATTGCCCGTGATTGTAAAATTCATTCTCTATGGGAAGGAACCAACTATATACAGTCCATGGATCTGGTGGGAAGAAAATTTATGATGGGCGGAGGAAAACCTTTCAAACTCTGGTTAAAACAGATCGGGCAGTTTATCGAAAGCCAAAAAGAAAATCCGCAGTTTGCCAATGAATTAGCAGTGCTTTCCCGTGCTTTCTCAGCTTACCAAGGCATTCTGGCAACTCTTATGAATTACCTGCAGGAAGGGAAAATTCCCATGATGCCGCTTTTCTCAACCAGGATCCTTCACGCTACCGCTATGATCTATTGCAGTTATCTCCTCTTAAGCCAGGGACTGACCGCTGCTGCTAAACTGGCTGGATTGAGTTCCGACCATTATGACGTTCCATTCTATCAGGGCAAGATCGCCAGTGTCAGATTTTATCTGCTGAATATCCTTCCCGAAATCTTTACTATCCAGCAGGTTTTGGAACAGGGTGATACCACTGCCCTGGAGATTGCCGCAGATAGTTTTTAAAGCACTGCATTACAAGTGCAATTCAATTATTATTAGATCTTTAAATCGATCTATCCAGTCCTCATCAGTGAAAAGAGGTAGTCGTCATGGACTTTAACCTAAGCAAAGCAGAACAGCTGATCCAAAAATCTGCCCGGGAATTCGGTCAAAAAGTCTTAGAGCCTGCTTCCGCCAAGATTTTTAACAGCAATCATATTTCTTCCCAAATAATCGAAGACCTGGCCAGTCTGGATATGCTGGCCATCCCTTTACCGGAAGAGTATGGCGGCGGTAATGCAGGTTATCTTTCCTATATTCTGGCCATGGAGCAGTTATCCCGTGCCTGCTCAGGGATCGGTATGATCATTTCGGTCAATACTGTTGGGTTGACCGTCATTCATACATTTGGTACTCCGGAGCAAAAACAGAAGTATCTGCCCCGGGGTGTCACAGGCGCTGAATTATTGTCCTTTGCTTTTACCGAACCGGGGACCGGATCCGATCCGAAGCAGCTGACAACGACTGTCATCCGTGATGGAGATCATTATATTATCAATGGAACCAAACGTTTTATCAGTAATGCAGGGTACAAAGGCCCCATGGTAGTGGTGGCCAAAGAAGCTGAAACCGGCAGAGCCAGCGCCTTTATAATCGATAAATTTTGTCCGGGTTACTCGCTTTCAGAACCATGGAATAAAATCGGCGCACATGGTGGTTGCCTATATGATGTCTATCTGGATAACGTTCGGATTCCGGCAGAGAATCTGCTGGGGGCTAGCGGTCAGGGGCTGTTGGTTTTAAAAACCGCCATGATATTCGGAAAAATCGGTTTGACCGGATTGTTTCTTGGCGGATGTCTGGCGGCCTATGAAGAAGCGTTGCATTTCGCCCGGACCAAGACTCACCGGGGAGAAGCCATTGCCAGTAAATTTCAGCATATTCAGATCGCTGTTGCTGATATGGCAATGAAATACGACGCGGCTAAATGGTATGCCTATCACTTGGGTTTTGCTGCTGATAATACCAAAGATATGATGCTGTTAGTCAAAGAAGCCGCTTTGTGTAAAGTCTTCGTTGCTGAGGCTGCCGTTGATTTAGCACGAATAGCCATTAACATTCATGGTTCTTACGGAGTAATGCAGGATTACAAAATAGCCCGGCTCTGGGGCGATGTGATCATTGGACCGCAGGTAGAAGGGACCGCTTCACTGCTGAAGATATTAGCGGCCGGGATGATCATAGATCGTGATACATTTTAAAAGGAGGAGCTGCGTATGAATTATCAAGAGATGTATGCACAAAAGAAATGCAGTGCGGAAGAAGCTGTGAAACTCATAACCAGTAATGGGGGCAGCCTGATTGCTCCGATTGCCGCAGGTCATCCCCGTAAAATTTTTGATGCCATGGCAGCCAGAAAAGATGAATTGACTGGGGCAGGCTTCTTTTCCACACTGGATGTCTATCCTTCAGATATCTGGAAATTGGAAGAAAGTGATCATATTCTGGTGGACAGCGGTTTCGTGGGCGGTCAGATGAGACCCGGACTGCATAAGGGCATTTTCACCTACAGCCCGGTGAAGTTCACTGATGCCCCAAGAGAAGTTGCCAGGCGTTATAATGATACGGCAGCTTGTGTGGTATCGCCCATGGATAAACATGGATATTTCAGCATGGGATGTTCTGTTGATTATACTTATACAGCAGCCAAAAACTGCCGCAGCATCATCGTTGAAGTAAATAAATATATGCCGCGCACCCATGGTAAATGCTGGCTTCATATTTCCGAAATCGATGCACTGGTTGAAAATGACGTTCCTCTCCCCGCCCTGCCCCCAGCTACTTTTGATGAGAAAGATAAAACTATCGGCAAACTTATTGCTGACCAGGTACCAGATGGAGCCTGTATCCAGATTGGTGTAGGCGCTGTCCCCAATGCTGTGGCTTTGTATTTGGAGACTAAAAATGATCTGGGCGTTCATTCGGAAATGTTTACCGATTCGATCTATCGTCTTCAAAAGAAAGGGAACGTTACCAACAAGAAAAAGAATTATCGCAGTGATGTTTCCGTATCTACTTTTGCAGTTGGTTCTCAGGAAATGTATGAATGGATGGATGATAATCCCGCTTTGGTAATGCTTCCTGTAAATGAAGTGAATGATCCGTATATCATTTCCCAAAATGACAACGTACTATCCGTTAATGCCGCCCTCAGCGTTGATCTTACCGGCCAGGTATGCGCTGAGTCCTTTGGTCCCCTCCAATGGTCCAACGTCGGCGGGCAGCTTGATTTTGTCCAGGGAGCCTACCGTTCCCGCGGCGGTAAATCCTTTATCACCCTTTATTCTACCGCTAAAAATGGTACAGTCAGCAGGATCACACCCCAGCTTGCACCCGGTTCTCATATAACAACTCCCCGGACTGAGACCCATTACATTGTTACTGAATATGGCATTGCCTTGATCAGAGGTTTAAGCGCCAGACTAAGAGCCTTGAATCTGATCGCCATAGCACATCCGGATTTTCGTGATCAACTTCGTTTTGAAGCAAAAAAACTAGGGTTGATTTAGCTGCATAAACAAATCGGATCTTCTTAAATCATCAAACGAGCATAAACTTTTGAGAGGGGGAAAGCGCTTGAAAGGTCAATTGCATATTCATACCACTGCATCGGATGGCAGGCTTACCCCCCAGGAAGCAGCAGATCTATATTCCAGCCTGGGATTTGGTTTCATTGCCTATACCGATCATGATCACCTGTTAAAACCAAATTATCCGGAGATGATCGCGGCTGTTAAAACAGAACTGCTGGTTTTTTCCGGCATAGAACATACGGTCGGTACCCGTTGGGGTTACGTACATGTCAATCAGATCGACGGAGAGCAGGAAAAACTATTCGTTTTCAACCACCCGGCTGATTATGGGTTATCCGTCAAACAGGTCCGGGAAGCCATGGAGGATGTATCGCAAAAATATCCGATCGCTGCAGTGGAGATAACCCATATGGGGTTTTATACGCCTGATTTTGACACTGAACTTCTCCCCTATCCGAAGCTGGCAACCGATGATTCCCATAACAGCCTGGCCTGTGGACGTACCTGGATAGAACTTGATTGCATTCGGGATAAGGATGAAATCATTCGTCAGATCAAATGCGGTAATTTTCACTGCGGTTATACCCGGGGAAGTAAAAATAACATAAGGACCGGCTAAAAAGCAGGAAGCAAACTGAGTAACACGATAAGCTATGCATTATTTAGAATAAAGGAGGTGTTTTTATGACTAATAAAAATCGGAACGTAGGCATTATCGGTATTGGTCAGACTGAATATTCCAGCCACAAGGAATATCAGAACCAGCCGGAAATGATCAATGAAGCCGTGCGGGCTGCCTTAAAAGATGCCAATCTGACCATTGATGACATCGATTGCATTGTACATGGAAATATGGAGCTATTTGAATGCGTTCACCAGCCGGACCTTTGGCATACACTAGGAACCGGCGCTTATGGAAAGCCGGAATTCAGGATTACCACCGGCGGCACCACCGGAGCTACATTAGTCTGTGCCGCTGATAATCTGGTCGCCTCAGGCATGTACGATATCGTTATGGCCATTGGTTTTGAAAAATTACAGGAAGCCGGCAGTACAACAGCCGGTATTACCAATATGGCTGATGCGTTGTGGATGCGTCATTTTCAGACGGGCGCACTATTAGGGGCTCCGGCCAATAATATTATCAACGAATTTGGCGAAGAACGTTCCCGTAAAGCAGCGATGAAATACCGCATCATGATGGATAAAAACGCAGCATTAAACCCCAGAGCCCACAGAAGATTCGGCCTTGAATATGAGCAAATGGATCAGCTTATGGCTACTTCCCCTCCGCTTATAGGAGAACTGCGGCTGATCCACATGTGTTCTCAAAGTGACGGCGCCTGTGTTTTGATCTTTGCCTGCGAAGAAAAAGCCAAAGCTATATCGCCTCATCCGGTATGGGTAAGAGACCATATTGCCGTGCATAAGGAAGAGACGGTTTCCAACAACTTCGCCTGGGAAATACCCGAAACCAGCCATCGGCGCGCCGCCAGGAAACTTTTCGCTCGCAACGGCATTACCGATCCGCTGAAATATTTTGATGTTTTCGAGATGTATGATCCTTCCGCCTGGTGGGGAGTCGAATGGATCCGGGACTTTTTCCTGCTGGAAGGTGACGAGCATCTAAAATTGCTTGAAAATGATGAACTAAGCCCGAATGGGAAAATGCCGATCAATCCTTCCGGAGGGGTTACTTCAGCCAATCCCATCGGCGCTACTGCCATTGCCAGGGCAGCTGAGGCAGCGCTGCAGGTTCGTGGAGATGCCGGTGCCCATCAGTTAAAGAAGGATGTCCGGCATGCTCTTTCCTCAGGCTTCGGCGGTACCCTTTGGACCGTGCTCATCATGTTGGAAAAAGATCTGGACTGGCAGTAAGCAGCTGCCGCTATTACCTTTTCCGCCCTGTGAAAACTCCCCTTTGCGGGAGTTTTTTTCTGCAGACTTTCATTGCGCCCGTTCCTGTCAATTTTGTCAATTCAAAGGCAATGATGTCAGTGGTTTTCAATGCCTAATGCCGCCCTGGCATGTGATTTCTGCTTTTTTATGCCTTTTCTGTCAGTGGTATTTGCGTATTGCTCTGCTTCCCCTTCACCAAATCCCCAAACTACAGGGAATATGCTTATTGGCATAAGCTTTGCTTTATACATGGGAAAGACTGCAGAGGGGGGATGAATAAAGTACCTTTTTAACTTACATCGGTATAGAAAGGTGGGAAAACTTTGGAGCTTGGAAAAACCATAAATGAGATTCAAATTGGTGATTCAGCCAGTTTCACCAAGACCATCAGTGAAACTGATGTCTATCTCTTTGCCGGAATAAGTGGTGACTTCAACCCTATGCATATGAATGAAGAGTATGCCAAAATTACACCCTTTAAAACCAGAATTGCACATGGACCTATTGCCGCCAGCTTGATAGCACCGGTACTGGGTCTAAAATTACCAGGTCTGGGAACCATCGCCGTGGAGAGCAGTTCCCGTTATCTGGCACCAACTATGATCGGTGATACAATAACGGCTCGCGGAGAAGTAATTGCCAAAGACGAGCAAAAGAATCTGGTAACGATGAAACTTACCTTTACGAATCAGCACGGTACGGTAGTAATTGATGGCCAGGTAGTAGTTATGCCTCCACTGGAGAAGTTCCGCGCCAGGATAAAAGACTTATAAGTTTCTTATGGAAGATCGAGCCGGAAACATGTTTGCAGGGAGGAGAGAAAAATGCCGAAAATTACTGACGCTGCTACCGCCATCAAGCAGATAAAAAACGGTGATACCGTTATGATCGGAGGCTTTATGGCGGTCGGCACCCCGGAAAATCTGGTCGATACTTTGATTGAACAGGGTACCGGTGATTTGACTGTTATCTGTAATGACACCGGTTTCATTGGAATAGGGATTGGCAAATTAATTGTTGATCATCGGATTACAGAACTGATGGCCTCACATATCGGAACCAACCCCGAAACCGGCAGGCAGATGAACGCTGGTGAAATAAAAGTCACGCTGATGCCCCAGGGAACTTTGGCAGAACGTATTCGTGCTGGCGGTTATGGGCTGGGAGGCGTTCTGACCCCCACCGGTTTTGGCACGGTCGTGGAGGAAGGTAAAAAGACTATCGAAATTGAAGGCGTTCCCTATTTGCTGGAACTGCCCATCAAGGCCGATTATGCTCTGCTCCATGCCAAAGTAGGCGATAAAGCCGGAAACCTTATGTATCACGGAACCATGTATAATTTCAATCCTGTCATGGCTATGGCTGCCAACACAGTCATAGCCGAGGTAGATGAAATCCTGGAAGACAGTTTCCTGCCCCCTGACAGTATCCATACTCCCGGAATCGTAGTAGACTACCTGGTCAAGAAAGCGTGGTGATTTAAATGGACAGCAGAGAATTGATCGTGACCCGCGTAGCTCAAGAACTGAAACCCGGTTCGGTAGTAAACTTGGGCATCGGTCTGCCCACCCTGGTAACCAAATACTTACCTGAAGGTATAACGCTGCAATCGGAAAATGGCATGCTGAATATGGGCCCCCCTGCCCCCAACGGAGAGGCAGATCCCTATATATGCGATGCGGGCGGTAAAAAAGTCACCATTCTGCCGGGAGGCTGTTTCTTTGACAGTGCCACTTCCTTCGGCATCATCCGCGGCGGGCATGTGGATGCTACTGTACTGGGTGCTTTGGAAGTGGATCAGAACCGCAACCTGGCCAGTTGGATGATCCCTGGCAAAATGGTTCCGGGTATGGGAGGGGCAATGGACCTGGTCGTAGGAGCCAAAAGAGTGATCATTGCCATGGAACATTGTGCCAAGGATGGCTCGCCCAAAATCCTGAAGCAGTGCACTTTGCCCCTTACGGCAGCCAATCAGGTGGATCTTATAGTAACCGAGAAAGCTGTCATTGAGGCTACTGAGCAAGGTCTGATTTTAAGGGAGATTCAACCGGGCAGCAGTCTTGAAGATATTCTACAGTCTACAGAAGCAGATCTGATCATCCCCGAGGAATTAAGAGGCTGAATACCAGCCATTCAATACATCGAAACCCTTTGGTGAGTTGTATTCTCCAAATAAAAAAAGTTAAGAAAGGTTGATGAATAATGAAAAACAAACGTATAATCACCTGTGCGATAACCGGATCAGTCCATATCCCTACCATGTCAGATTATCTTCCCATCACCCCTGAGCAAATTGCCGACAATGCTCTGGGGGCGGCAAAAGCAGGCGCAGCCGTGGTGCATATTCATGCCCGTAACCCCGAGAACGGCATGCCTTCCTCCGATCCCAAATTATTTGAAGAAATTATTGGCCGCATCAGGGAGAAAAATAAAGACCTGATTATTTGCCTGACTACCGGCGGAGGAGCAGGAATGACCGTGGAGGAAAGGGTCTCGGTTGTTCCGGCTTTTAAGCCGGAACTGGCATCCTGTAACCTGGGTTCCATCAACTGGGGGATCTTTGCCATCGCTGAAAAATACAAAGAATTCAAGTACCCCTGGGAGCCTGTCCTGCTGGAGATGACCAAGGGCTATATTTTCCAGAATTCCTTCACCGACCTGATGAAAATGACTACCATCATGAACGAAAATGGCACCAAGCCCGAGCTGGAATGTTATGATGTAGGGCATCTGTACAATTGTGCATTCCTGATGCAAAAAGGATTTATCAAACCTCCGGTCTACCTTCAGTTTGTCACCGGTATCCTGGGAGGAATCATGAGTACCCCTTATGATTTGATAACCTTGAAAAACACTGCCGACCGGGTCCTGGGACCCAGTAATTACAAATGGTCGGTAGTAGGCGCAGGACGCCAGCAATTCCCCATGTGCACCATGTCGCTGCTGTTGGATGGCAATGTGCGCGTAGGTATGGAAGATAACCTCTATGTAGGCAAAAACAAGCTGGCTAAAAACAACGCTGAACTGGTCACCAAAATCGCCAGGATCATGGGCGAATTCGACTTAAAACCTGCTACTCCAGATGAAGCCCGTGAAATACTGAGCTTGAACAAATAAAAGGCTGGTCTCATAATAACTGCAAATAAAGCGCTGCTGATCAAACTTTGGATCCGCAGCGCTTTTTAGCAAACTAAAAGGTTAAGAACCGTCTTAACCTTTTCATGCTGTCTTTAGCCTTTCATTCCCCTGTCACAGCCGACATGATCAGGCCATTGATGTCATGTCTGGTATCCCTTTGCCTTCGCCATTATCCATGCCAACTGCACTTTCAGGTGACTTTCCTGGCGAAACAGCCGCCCCCTCGGCTCAGTTGATATGCCAGAATGGCCAATATAACGGGTTCTTTGCTTCTGGCATGCTACTTGCTCTTAATGAAGCTGAATAAAGTTGGGAGGTGGAAGAAGAAGCGCAAGACACCCTTAGAACAAAGGCAAAGGAGGAGGAGAATAAATGGATTTTAACAAAAGTGAGGAGCACCTTGCTATCGAAGCCAGTATAGAAAAATTTGCCCGCAATGAAATGGCGCCCCTGGCCCGTGAACTGGACGAAAAATCAGAATTCCCCATGGAGTTATGGAGAAAGATGGGGCAATTGGGATACTGCGGACTGTTGCTGGAGGAAAAATACGGGGGAAGCAATCTGGGGGCAGTGGGAAGCGTACTGGCAATGCAGGCAGCGGGACGGGGGGGAGCAGATCAGGGAACCTGTCTTTCCTGGGCATCGCATATGGTCATCGCCTCATTAAATATTCAGACCTGGGGCACTGAGGAGCAAAAAGAAAAGTATTTGCCTAAAATGGCCAGTGGTGAGTGGATTGGCGCCATGGCGCTGACTGAGCCGGGTTCAGGCAGTGATGCCAGTTCCCTGACTACCCGCGCAACCCTAAAAGGAGACAAATATATTTTAAACGGCACCAAGATGTTTATTACCAATGGCCCCATTTGTGAAGTTGCGGTAGTAATTGCCAGAACGGATCCGGAAAAGAAGGGAGCCAGCGGCTGCACAGCTTTTATCGTAGACCGCAGCATGCCGGGATGGTATGCCGGTCAGAAACTTGACAAAATGGGCATGCGTGCTTCCCCAACTTCAGAATTGGTTTTCGAAAATTGTGAGGTACCGGTGGAAAATGTCCTGGGGCCCGTTGGTATGGGTATGAAAGGCGTGGCATTCTCCGGTGTCAACTGGGAAAGAACCATCCTGGCAGCACCATTTCTAGGGGGTATCGAATACAATCTTGAGCAATGTATCAAGTATGCCAAGGAGCGGGAGCAATTTGGCCGTCCTATCGCCAGTTTCCAGGCAATACAGCATAAACTGGCGGAGATGGCAGCGTGTATCGAAGCCGCCAAGCTTTTGGTATACCGTCAGGCCTGGATGATCGATCATAATCTTCCCTGTATAAAGGAAACTTCCCTGAGTAAATTTTTCCTGGCCAAACTGGTTGGATTTATTGCCGACGAAGCAGTCCAGATCCATGGCGGGTACGGCTTAATGAAGGAGTATCCCGTGGAAAGATTTTTCCGGGATTGGAAACTTGCTTCCATAGGCGGAGGCACCAGTGAGGTTAATAAAAACATTGCTGCACAGCTGCTTCTAAAGTAAAGACCGGAGAAATCCCCAGAATAATAAGGAGGGAGAGGTATGAACCGTTGGCAGGAAATGTATAAACAAAAGCTGATGAACCCTGATGATGTAATCGAGAACTTCATCGTTGACGGCGACAAAGTGATCAGCCCGCTGGGCAATGGTCTTCCACCCGGATTGATTTCAGCCTTGGCTAAAAAGATCAAAGCAGACGAACTGAAAGATATTCTCTATATCGATGCCTTAAACGTGCGCTGCTTTGATATAATCGCTCCCGATATTCAGAGCAAGTTGATTGGCGGCACCAGTTACGTCACACCGCTTAACCGCTGGGCGATCAACAGCGGAATTACGGATTTCGTTCCCATGCGTTTTTCTGATTCCTCCCGTTTGATCGTTGAAGAAGACGTTTCTTTATATGGCCGGCAAACTGAGTATCATAAGATCAATGTCTCCATGCATTGTGTCTCACCCATGGATGAACATGGATTTTTCAGCACCGGAACCGATCCGGATCACTCCTATGCGGTAGCCACACAGAAGTACCCCCATAAATTGTTTGTGGAAGTAAACGAGCATATGCCCCGCACCTACGGCAACAACCATGTGCATATCAGTCAGGTGGATGCAGTGGTAGAAAACCATGTGCCTCTTTTCGCTTTGCCTGAGATCCCCATATCCCAGGAAGATGAGGCGATCGGCCGGTATATTGCCGAATATATTCCGGATGGTTCCTGTATTCAGTTGGGTATCGGCGGTATACCCAATGCGGTAGCCAAATTCCTGGGTGATAAAAAAGACTTGAGCGTGCATTCCGAAATGCTCTGCGACAGTTACCGGGATTTGTATTACCAGGGGGTCATCACCTCCCGGGGTAAGACCTATATGCCTGATAAATGGGTAGCGACCTTCGTATTTGGGTCCCAGAAGTTATATGACTTTATCGATGAAAATCCCCTGATTTACATGTGCGGCACTGAATTAGTCAATCATCCAAGAGTAGCCTGTTTAAATGATAAATTAATGTCCATCAATACCACCGTGGAAGTTGATCTTTCCGGTCAATGCGCCTCCGAATCCATGGCTTACCGTCAATATACCGGCATCGGCGGTCAGCTGGATTTTGTCCGCGCCAGTGCCATGTCCAACGGAGGTAAAGCGTTTATCTGCACTTATTCCACCTATACTGACAAGGAAGGCAAACTACAATCAAAAATCGTACCCACTCTAAAAAATATTGTTTCAGTAGGAAGAGCAGACGTTCAATATATCGTTACCGAATATGGCATTGCCAACCTGAAAAACAGCCCCCTGCAGGAAAGGATCAAAAAACTGATCAACCTCGCCCACCCGGACTTCAGGGACTGGCTGAAATTCGAAGCAAGAAAGCTTCCGGTTTAGAAATTCTGATCAGCTTGAACTTCGTTAATTCATAAATAAAACCTTCCCGCGAGCAGGAAACAAAAAAACGGCTTTTTGTTTCCTGCCGGTTTTCTTTTCTGGCTCATGTCATCCATGTCACAACGCTGTCAAATGTGTCACTTTCCGCAGGAGCAGTATTTGAACGCCGGATGGCCTTTTTTGTTGCCATTTTTGTCAATGAAATAGCTGCCAGTTTGAAATTTATCCTGTAGTTCCGGATATGTAGCGCTTTTACCTATTGGCATAATGCTTGCGTAAGTAAAACAGGAAAGGAGGCAAAAACATAATCATCCGCTGACTGCAATGTCATTAACCAGATCAGGAGGAGGTACAGATATGGATTTCAACCTCACAGAAGAGCAGAAAATGCTTCACGATACAGTTTTTAAATTCACCAGGAATGAATGGGAACCGCGCACGGTAGAAATTGATGACAGTGACTGTTTTCCCTGGTGGCTTTGGGATAGATTCCGCCAGTTGGGATGGTGCGGATTGTTGATACCTGAAAAATATGGCGGTTCAGGATTGGGAGTGCTTGATACCGCGGTGATGATGGAAGCCGCCGGCCATGCCGGAGCAGATACCGGCAGTGCCTTAGCCTGGGGCGTGCATCTTTCGATTGGTACCGTTCCCATAATTTTATGTGGTAATGAACAGCAGAAGCAAAAGTACCTGCCAAAAATCGCTACCGGTGAGTGTATCACCTGTTTCGCTCTCACTGAACCCAATATTGGCTCCGATGCAGTCAACCTTCAATGCACCGCCGTTCGCCAGGGCGATCATTATGTTATCAACGGTACCAAAATGTTCATTACCAACGGACCGATTGCTGATTTGGCCATCGTTATCGCAGCTACTGACAAAAGCAAGGGAGCCCGTGGAATATCTGCCTTCATCGTGGAGAAAGATTTCCCCGGATATAGTGTCGGCCGAAAGCTGGATAAAGTTGGGCAGCGGGGTTCCGAAACTTCAGAATTGATTTTCGATAACTGCATCGTTCCGGTTGAAAACCGTCTGCTGGAAGAAGGCGATGGTTTCATAAAAGTTGGAGCAATGAACCTTGAATACGAAAGATCCATACTTAGCGCCGCCTGGACCGGCATGATGGGCTATAATGTCGATCTGGCCGCAGCCTATGCCGGGCAGAGAACACAATTTGGTCATCCTATCGTGAAATACTCGCAGATCCGTGAAATGCTGGCGCGGATGAAAGTCAATTACGAGATCTCCAAGCTTTTACTTTATCGGGCAGCCTGGATGAAAGACCAGGGCATGCCTGCCCCGCTGGAAGCTTCCATGTACAAAGCTTTCACCGGCAAAGCCTGTATGGAAAGTGCCATTGATGGCATGCAGATCCATGGCGGGTATGGATTGATGCGGGAATACAAGATCGAACGTTCACTCCGGGATGCAAAACTTGCCGCTGTCGGCGCCGGAACTGACCAGGTCTTAAATGAGATCATCGCCCGCACGGTTACCGGTACCAGATCATTAACGCTTTAAACTTGCCAAACCATTTGCAAAACCATTATTTCCGTTCAGGTATAGACCTTTAGGATCTGGCTGCACAAGAACCCAAATCCTGATTTTAAAAAGATTAGGGGGTGGTCATGGTGCGTTTATGTCACAGGTGACATAAGCATGAAAATATTGAAAAAGACTGCAGTAATAACATAGAAGGAGGCAGAGATATAGATGAAGAGAGTTGCTATATGTGCAGCAGCACAACACAAAATTGAGCCGGATATCTGGTATAAGCGCTTTCAGGGCATGCTTCTGGATATTCTGGAAGATCTGCAGAAGCAGACCGGTTTTATTTTTGATGACGAAAAAGGCGTTCATGACATCGTGTCTTGTTCCGATGATTTTTTCGATGCCCGCACGATTTCTGACAATGGCGTCTGTGATGCCATCGGAGGCCACTACAGGGGCGAGGATAAGATGGCGCAGGAAGGCCTGAATGGTATAGGCTATGCCATGGCCATGATCCTTTCCGGACATGATGACGTGATCTATTTGCCGGCCCATTGCAAAGAATCCCAGGCTGAAAGCCGTTACATGAATTCCAATCTGGCATATGATCCCTTCTACTGTCGGTGCTTAGGCTTGGATTACTTGAATACTGCCGGACTGCAAGCCCGGGCCTATATGCAAAAAGCAAAAATAACTGAAGAACAACTGGCCAAAGTAGTGGTGAGAGCAAGAAGGTGGGCTTCCCGGAATCCATATGCCAATGAGACCCGGCAGCTTGAACTGGGTGATGTTATGTTTTCCCCTATGCTTTGTGACCCCATCAGGACCCTGCATGCCTATCCTGTATCAGATGGCGCGGTCGGACTTCTTTTGGCTTCTGAGGAGAGAGCCTACGAATTCACGGATAATCCCATATGGATCACCGGTTTTGGCAATTGTATGGATAGTTATTTCCTGGGTGATCGCGACCTTGCCAGCAGTCTCGCCCTCAAAAAGGCTGCATCCCAGGCTTATAAAATGGCGGGTATCAAGTCGCCTAAAAAGAAAGTCGACCTGGTAGAGCTTATGGATTGTTACGCTTATCAGCAGCCTATGTGGCTGGAGGGACTGGGCTTATGTGCTGAAGGAAAAGGCGGTCAGTTCATTGATGAGAATGGTCCGGCCAAATACAATGTGAACCTTTCCGGCGGCATGCTCACCGGTCGTCCGCTTATGATCGGCGGGCTATATGGAGCAGCCGAAGCGGTATTACAGCTTAAAGGCCAGGCGGGTGAACATCAGGCTGCTGATGTAAACTGCGCCGTTGTTCACAGCACCACCGGCGGGGCGGGTCAGTTCCATACGGTTCTGGTATTGGAGAGATAGGAGGTGTCTTGATGGGTAAAAAGAATCGCAACGTTGCTATTGTAGGGATAGGCCAGACCGAATACTCCAGTCATAAGGAATATCAGAACCAGCCGGAAATGATCAATGAAGCAGTACGGGCAGCCCTTAAAGATGCCAATCTTACTTTGGATGATATTGATTGTGTGGTACATGGCAATATGGAATTATTCGAATGTGTCCACCAGCCTGATCTATGGCATGTACTTGGCACCGGCGCCTTTGGCAAACCGCAATTCAGGATCACCACCGGAGGGACGACCGGCGCCACCATTGTCTGTGCAGCTGATAATCTGGTGGCTTCGGGCATGTATGATGTAGTAATGGCGATTGGTTTCGAAAAACTGCAGGAGGCCGGCAGTACCACAGCAGGTATAACCAATATGGCTGATGCTTTATGGTACCGCCACTTACAGACCGGTGCCCTGACCAGTGCAGAAGCCAATCTAACCATTGACGAATTCGGCGCGGAACGCGCCCGCCGGGCAGCCATCAAGCACCGTATCATGATGGATAAAAATGCTACCATCAACCCCCGGGCTCACCGTCGATTCGGCCTGGAATATGAGCAGGCGGAAGACCTGATGAAAACTTCCCCTCCTCTGGTAGGCGAACTGCGGCTGATCCATATGTGTTCTCAAAGTGACGGAGCGTGTGTGATGATTTTTGCTGCTGAGGAGAAGGCGAAGGCCATTTCCTCCAAGCCGGTCTGGGTAAGAGATCACATTGCCGTACACAAGGAAGAAATGGTAGCCAACAATTATGCCTATGAAAGACCCGAAACGTCCCATCATACAGCAGCCCGCAAACTATTTGCCCGCAACGGCATCACCGACCCGGTGGAATATTTCGATGTGTTTGAAATGTATGATCCGTCAACCTGGTGGGGCATGGATTGGATCAGGGAATTCCTCCTGCTGGAAGGTGATGCCCACATCCGAATGGTGGAGAATGGTGATTTGAATATAGACGGGAAACTGCCCTTAAATCCATCCGGCGGGGTGACCTCCTCCAATCCCATCGGAGCCACAGCTATGGCCCGGGTAGCGGAGGCAGCACTGCAGCTCAGGGGAGATGCCGGTCCTCATCAGATTAAGAAAGAAGTCAGACACGGACTGGCATCTGGATTTGGCGGAACCATGTGGACCGTACTGGTAATGCTGGAAAAAGACTTAGACTGGCAGGAGGTGAATTAAATGGCAGAATACTTTGGAACCAGTGTAGAAGCCATTTTCAATACGATGCCTGAACGTTTCAGGCCTGAAAAAGTACAGGATGTCGACGTAGTCATCGGTTATGATATCACCGGCGATGGTGGTGGTAAATGGCTGGTTTCTATCAAAGCTGGCACACTTAACGTAGAAAAGATCGATGGGGATTTTCCGTCTTGCTCCGTGCTGGTGACCGCCGGTGCTGAAACCTTTGTGGGCGGGACACTGGGAAAAATAGACCTGGGTACCGCGATGGCAGGAGGTAAATTTAAAGTAAACGGTGATATTACCGTAATGACCAATATTTTGCCGGCAGCTTTCAAAAAGTTCAAGGTGGCAGGGGATGAAAAGCAGGCGGAGGAACTCATATCCATCAAATACACCGCTTCCATCAACCAGCGTTTCGCTACCGGGCCGATCATGGGCAAGTGGTTTAAGGGATTACAGGAAAAGAAGTTTTATGCTACCAAATGTCCTTCCTGCGGACGTATTCAAATACCGCCCCGGGAAGTATGTGCAGAATGTGTAGTCCGTTCGGAAGAATTTGTTGAAGTGGGCCCTAATGCCCTGGTAGCCAATACTGATATTGTCTATTACGCCAGTCCTGATCCGCTTACCGGTAATGTGCGCTCTACTCCTTATGTTACCCTCTACCTGTGGATGGACGGCACCACTCCCGGAGAATGTCTTTCCTTTGACCTGAATCCCAAAGATACGCATCGCATCAAAAGAGGCATGAGGGTGCGGCCGGTCTGGAATGAAAACAGAACTGCCGGGATCGATGACTTGCTCTATTTTGAGATCGATGATTAAGGAGGTGCAGTAATGGCTGTTTTAAGACGTGAAGATACTTCTGATTGTTTTGTCATGCCCGGGAAAATGGTTCTGCCTGTACAATATTTTGCCGGCCGGGCAGGTTCCCAATTCATCATTTCATTGCGGGATGAGCGCAAGATATTAGGGGTCAAGTGCCCCCAATGCAAAAAAGTATATGTACCGCCCCGGGAATACTGCGAAAAGGACTTCACCAAACTGGACGAAAATTGGGTAGAAGTCGGAAACCAGGGGGTCGTTGCCAATTTTACCGTGGTTCATTACAATGATAAACATTTGCCGTTGAAGGCACCTTACATCCTGGCTTTGATCAAGCTGGACGGGGCCGACACCCCGATCGCTCATATCGTATCCGGTATCGATCCTGAAAAAGTGAGTATCGGTTTGCGGGTAGAAGCGGTTTTTGCAGACAAAACCACCAACACCATATTGGACATCGATCATTTTGCTCCGATAGTTGATTAGCAGGCTGAACCGGGAATGAAAGCAGCTCAAAGTGAAAGCGGCGGGCTGCCTCCCGGTCAGCAACAATAATGCAAGAGGGAGGCGAACCTAATGGAGTTCACCATAACTGCTGAACAGCAGCAATTAGTTGAAATGGTAGAAGATTTTGCCCGCCGGGAAGTCGCTCCTTTAACACGGGAAATGGACGAAAACCAAACTTTTCTTCCGCCGGAAGTATGGAGGAAGATGGCTGATCTCAACCTGCTGGCATCCTATGTACCGGAAGAATACGGAGGGTTAGGCCTGAAAGCCATGGATATCCTCCTCACCCGCCAGGCATGGGCCCGGGGCGGAGGATGTCTCGGTTCACTACTTTCTTGGGGAGCGTCTGATGGGATTGGAACTGTCGGGATCCTGAAGCATGGCACCGAAGCACAGAAGCGTAAATATCTGCCCGGCATCATATCGGGAGAAAAAATCAGCTGTTTTGCCCTGACCGAACCTGATTCCGGTTCAGATGCCTTTAAAATGCGCAGCCGGGCGGTAAAACAAGGCGATCATTATGTTTTAAACGGAACCAAAATGTTTATTACCAATGGTCCCTTCTGTGATATGGGAATCGTCCTGGCGATAACTGATCCCAGCAAAGGAGTGCTGGGCGTCAGTGCTTTCATTTTCGAAAAAGATTTTCCCGGTTTCAGCCGGGGCAAGAAGCTCGATAAAATGGGTATGCGCTCCTCCCCTACCAGTGAACTGATCTTTGAGGACTGCATCATTCCGGAAGAAAACCTGCTGGGAGGAGAAGGCATGGGGGCATTGGTAGCCAATACCACCCTGCACTGGGAAAGGACCGGTATGGGGTTTGCCATCGGCGCCATGGAATATAATCTCAAATTATGCCAGGAATATGCTGCTCAAAGAATCCAATTCGGAGAGCCTATCGGTAATTTCCAGTCCGTTCGCCATAGACTGGCGGAAATGAAAATTGACATTGAAGCCGCCAAATATTTATTTTACCGGATGGCCTGGCTGGTAGACACCGACCAGATACCCGCTTTACTGGACATATCAGTGGGCAAGGCATTCTTAAGTAAAGCGCTGCTGAGAAATGCTGACGCCGCCATAAGTACTTTTGGCGGTTATGGTGTATGCACTGAATACCCGGTACAAAGAAGTTACCGGGATGCCAAGATCATAGAAATCGGCGGAGGAACTTACGATATCCAGCTGAATATGATCGGAGCGGCTCTGATGGGCCCGCGTCAGAAGACGAAAAAATAATTGCATGCGAAGGAGTGATAAAAGTGAATAACTGGCAGGAATTATATAAACAAAAGCTGACAACAGCGGAAATGGCAATTTCATTGCTTAAAAACGGAGACCGGATCATTGTACCGCTGGCTAACGGCCAGCCGCCTGCGCTGCTATCATCTCTTACCCGCAGGATCAAAAGCGGCGCTTTAAGTGACCTGATCTATCTTGATGCCTTGAATGTGAACTGCCCGGAAATGCAGGAACCGGATGTGGCTGACAAGATCAACCGGCTGGCCCCGGATGACACCTCGCAAAAATATGTGGAAGATGATTTTAATGTAGTCATGTTTACCGTATCACCCATGGATAAGCACGGCTTTTTCAGCACCGGACTAAACCCCGATTATGCTTTTGCCGTGACCAGAAAACAGCCCCGTCCCAGAATTCTTCTGGAAGTAAACGAAATGATGCCCCGTACCTACGGAAATAATCAAATCCACATCAGTGAAGTGTCAGCCCTTGTTGAAAATACACAGCCCCTCTTCTGTCTGCCGGAAGTACCTGTGACCAAAGAAGACGAAATCATTGCCCGCTATATTGCAGAGCAGATCCCTGATGGTGCCTGCCTGCAGTTAGGCAGCGGGGCTCTACCCAATATCGTGGGGAAATTTTTGGGAGACAAAAAGGATTTGAGCGTTCACAGCGAAATGTTGTGCGACAGTTACCGGGAATTATATTTAAAAGGCGTCATCACCTGCCGGGAAAAAACCTATATGACCAATAAATGGATGGTTTCTTTTGTTTTGGGATCGCAGGAGCTATACGATTTTGTGGCCAATAATCCCCTGGTAGAGTTGTGGAGTGCCCAATACATTACTGATCCTGCCATCGCCTGTCTGAATGATAAACTGATATCAGTAAATACGGCACTGGAAATCGACCTTTCCACCCAATGCACTGCTGAAAGTTCTGCCTTCCGGCAATTTACCAAATACTGCGGCGAGAATAATTTTGTGGATGCCAGCTGGCAGTCCAAAGGCGGCAAATCATTTATCGCTGTTCATTCCACTTATACCGACAAGGACGGGAAACTGCAGTCGAAGATCGTCCCGGCTATCAGTCAGCACATTTCAGTGCCCAGGGCCGATATGCAATATATCGTCACTGAATACGGCATCGCCTATATGAAAGGGCGCAGTATCAATTCCCGGGCGGAAGAATTGATCAATATTGCCCATCCTGACTTCCGCGACTGGCTGAAGTTTGAATTCAAAAAAATGATCTACTCATAGAGCAGCCCCTATATAAAAGAAACTACCGGAAGGAGGATTAATAATGGCTGACAAAGTCAGTTGGGAGAAGGAAGAACATATTGGTTTGGTCAGCTTTGCCCAGGTCATGATAGAGCGGGCTTTCATAGATGATTTTCACCGGGTCATGGATGAAATAGAATCCGACGACCAAATAAGGGTGGTCATTATCAAAGGTGCACCCGGTAAAATATTTTTTGCCGGCTATGATATAGGGCTGATGACTGCTGCAGAAGGAGTGGAGTCCGCTTATTTAAACGGCAAGACCGTGGAAGTACAGCAACTCATTAACCGCATCGAATACTGCAGCAAACCGGTCATCGCTGCAGTGGACGGCTATGCTGCCGGCGGCGGATGTGAAATGCTTTTGGCATGTGACCTGGTATATGCATCGGAAAGAGCGCTGATTGGAACCCCGGAAGTAAAAATCGGTCTGATCCCGGCGGCTGGCGGCACCATCAGATTGCCCCGCATGGTGGGTAAACACCGGGCAATGGAAATGATCCTGACAGCCAGAATGTATACGGCTGAACAGGCTAATCAAATGGGTATCGTAAATCAGATCTTTGCCCATGAGGAACTGCAGGAAAAAACCATGAAAATCGCCAATGCCATCGCCAGGAATGCCCCCATAGCAGTAAGAGCAGCCAAAGCCAGCGTGGTAAAAAGCATGACTTGCCTGGATAAACAATATGAACTGATCACTGCGGAAGAGAACTTAAAATGTCTTACCAGCGCTGATATCAAAGAAGGAGCAAACGCTTTTATGGAAAACCGTAAGCCGGATTTCAAAGGTGAATAAGATTACGGTCTGATAAAAAGTTGCAGGGAGCAGCCCTGGCGAACCAGCTGTCGGAAAACGCAGTTCAGCCCCCCAGAACGTTCAGAAACAATCAAGACAAGGCGCGGGCAAGGCCAGCCAGAGCGAGTGCATAAGGCACGTAACCGCCGCTGGCCGCAGGCCGGAACGAAGTATTGAGCCGTTTATGGACGCTCTGGGGCAATGTTCTCTGCACCTTCCCCTCTATCTTTGATCAAAGCACAGTGATCTAACAGGCGGGCTTGCCCAAAATAAACCATCAGTTCATATTCCTGTCAAAATCAGTGCTAAGAAGCGAACTGGTTGTATATACAATAGTAAAGCTTCGGGGCCCAATTTGGCCAAATGATTGCCCGCCATCGCTGGTTTATGATCTTAACTACGCTAATGAAGGGATATTATGAGTAAAAGAGAGAAATCTGCAGGAACGAAATCGAATAATACGTATCAGCCCCAATTTCCTCTGGATGATGAGCACATCATGGAGAGTATCGCTGCTGCAGTGATCGTCACTGATGCTGAAGGCAATGTACATGGTTTTAATAAAGCTGCTGAGGAAATGTTCGGCATTCCAAAGCAAAAAGCCATGGGAACCAAATACTATCTGAAGATGGCCCCCAAAGAAGAAGAACGCATGCAGCTCAGGTTCAACCATGTATTAAAAACCGGTAAGCCTTTCTATGGGCAGGACGAAAGTTTCAGCATGCGCGATGGCAGGCAGGTCACACTCAATCTTCACATATCTGTTCTGCGTGATAAAGAAGGAAATCATATCGGCATCATCATGCTGGTAGAAGACGTAACCAAGAAACGCCTTTCCGAAAGAGTCATGCAGCGCAAAGAAAAACTCACTGCCGTAGGAGAACTGGCCGTTGGTATTGCACATGAATTGAGAAACCCCTTGAGTTCCATTAAAGGTTTTGCCAGGATTATGCAGAATGATCTTGCTCCTGATCATGGCAGCCAGCAATATCTGGAAATTATCATAAAAGAAGTGGACCGGATTATCAGACTGAGCCATGAACTGCTCAGCACCGCTCTTAACCCGGATAAAAATCCATATTTTGCACTGCAGATCAACGATGTGGTTGAACAATCAGTAGAAGATTTCAAAATGGAAAATTACCTGGCGCAGGCCTATGTAAAACTACAGACAGAACCTGACCTGCCGCTGATTTGGGGAGAACCGGAAAGGCTCAAACAGGTAATGATGAATTTACTGCACAATGCTTATCAAGCCCTGGATAACAGCGGCTATATATATGTTGATACATCCCGCGAAGACGAATGGGTGAAGATTGCGGTCACGGATACCGGTTCAGGTATCGAAGCTGACAAGATAGATCGTATATTTGATCCCTTCTTCACCACCAAACTGGAAGGTAATGGCCTCGGTTTAGCGCTGGTCCACAGTATCGTCAGCCAGCATCACGGCTTTATCGAAGTGCGAAGTGAGCCCGCTCAGGGAGCAACATTTATTATAAGACTTCCCATCAGAGAGAAGGTGCAGAAACATGAATGAAAAGAGCAAAAAACCTCTCATCATGGTCGTCNNGTCGTCGATGATGAGGAAAATATACGTCTCCTGCTGGAAAAAGTCCTGCGCTCCGAAAATGTCGATGTCATAACCCTTGACAATGGTCAAAAAGCCTTGAATTTTGTTCGTACCAATCAGGTTGCCATCACCATTATGGATATAAGGATGCCAAAAACCGACGGTCTGGAAGTTCTCAAAAAAATCAAAGCCCAGGATCCTGATGCGATCATTATTATGCTCACGGCATTTGCCACCATAAAAACCGCAGTGGAAGCAATGCGTATCGGTGCTTTTGATTATCTTACCAAACCATTTGAACTGGATGAACTGCATGTGTGTGTAAACCGGGCTTTGAAAATGTGGGACCTGATGGAGGAAAACCGCGATCTGCGTGCACAAATAAACAAGAAACTTCCGGGAAACATCCTCTGCAGCGATAATCCCAAAATGAAAAAAATTGAATCCATGTTAAAGAAGATCGCCAAAAGCGATCATACCCTGATGATCTATGGTGAGACCGGTACGGGCAAAAGTATGATCGCCAAAACAGTCCACCAGTTCAGTAACCGTAAAGACGCTCCTTTCGTATGGCTCAACTGCGCAGCCCTGCCCGAACACCTCATTGAGAGCGAGCTGTTCGGTTATGAAAAAGGAGCCTTCACCGGGGCTGCCCAGCAGAAAAAAGGCCAGATGGAAATGGCTGATAAGGGAACTTTGTTTTTGGATGAATTATCAATCTTAAGCCCTTCTGCGCAAGGCAAGCTGTTGTTGGCTCTGCAGGAGGGTGAATTTCAAAGAGTGGGCGGCAGCAAGCCGATTAAGGTTGATGTGCGGATCATTGCTGCCAGCAACCAGCCGCTCAAAGCCATGGTCGAACGGGGAGAGTTCCGGGCTGACCTCTTCTATCGGCTCAATGTGATCAATCTTGAATTGCCTCCCTTAAGAGAAAGACCGGAAGATATCATTCCCCTGGCGCAATATTTCATTACCCGCTATTCCAGCCGGGAAAACGAAACTTTGTTGAGTGCGGATACTGCCCGCAAACTATTGGGATACCACTGGCCCGGCAATATCAGGGAATTGGAAAATGTAGTTAAGCAAGCAGCGGTGCTGGGAGGAACTGAACGCATTATGGCTCCGGAACATTTCATATTTTGTGAAGAACCGGCTGTCAGCGATGAATGTTCTCTAAAACCGGGAGAAACCTTAAAAGATGCCCTGCTGCGCCTGGAAAGAAAAATCATCAACACTGTTTTAAGCGAATGCAATGATCAGGTAGCTGAAGCAGCCGATCGGCTCGGCGTCTCAGTGCGAACTATTTACCGTCATATATGATCTGAGCAATTTACTGCCGGCCAATAAACACCCAGGTTTTGCCTTTGCCACCCCGGCCACCGGCTTAAAGATATTTATCCCTCATAATCGTACAATATGGGTTTTGCCGCTGTTATTCTCCGGGCTTGATCCACCAATCCTTGTCCCGGTAACCTGCCTGTATCGCTTTTAACTGGTCTTTTTCCTGCAGGAAACGCTGCTTCATTTCCAGCAGCCATTCCTGGAAATGCTCGTCCAATTCCTTTTCACTAAAACGGCAGTAGTCATTTCCCATGAAGTCAGGGATATTATTATCCCCGATGATCCCCTGAGCGCCGCAGATCGGGCATACTATCCTGTTATCCTCCAGCAGGCGGAAGAGATCCGAACCGCAAAAAGCACATTCGCGGTTGCCGGGATTATATTTACGGCCGCTGAAAAGCTCGTGCCCCAGAGCCTGTGCATAGTGTAAGTTGTCCTCATTAAGCAGGGACTCACCCGGTAAAGTTGCGTGAACCTGCCAGCAGTCCACCAGCTTCATTTTGAGCAGTTTTGGGATTGTAACGGAAGCTGCCTTGCTGTACCCCTCCCAACCTTTTGATCCGTAAGGCATAACGATAACACAAGGTTTATTACCGGTAAACTGCCAATACTTCTCCGCCCCCAGCATACGGTCACTCAGCATCTTATAGCATCCATGCGGCCCCAAAAAATAAATCGGAACTCCCATGATCAAAGCGTCCGCCGCTTTTATCTTGTCCATTAAAAAATTGAAATCATCTTTTATAACACAATCAGTATCAGTTTGCAGACAGCGGTAACAAGCTTTGCATGGTTCGATCTGCAGATCGGTGACCCGGATCAATTCCCGGCTGCCATCATCCGGTATGCTGCGCATGATTTCTTTGACCAATATTTCGCTATTGCCCAGTCTGCGATTGGAAAACACCAATCCCAGTATTTTTTTCATTATCCAAAGCCCCCTCTTTCTTATACGTCCCCCAACGAGCATGACTGAAAAGGTGAAATCATTTCCCCTTACTTCTATCATGGATCATGCATTTCCTTTATCAAGTGCTGGCCCGATAAGTAGAATTAATGCTGCCAGGCAGGAATTTTGATCTTGCTCAAGGAAAGAAGGGAAGGAATAAAAATTTTCGGAGAAAACTGCATTGAAGATTGCTTTTCATAATATATCTCCCGGAACAATTGAAAAAATCATCAAAGGGGCGATTATCGGCCTGATCATTGTATTGCCCGGGGTAAGCGGTGGTACGATATTGTTGATGATGGGCCTTTATGAAGAACTGATGAAGGATCTGTCCCGCTTCAGATTAGTGCCGTGGATACCGTTCGCCCTCGGGATGGCAGGAGGAATATTTATCAGCGGCTGTCTCCTGGCCTGGCTGTTTAAAACTTATACCGCCATTATCCTGGCTTTATTATTAGGATGCATACTGGCCTCGATAAAGTCTATTCTGGGCCATGACTACCACCCCAGCATCAAACGGGGAATATCCCTGATAATTGGTCTGATCCTTGGCTTTATACTGGGTGGTGTTTCTGATTTTGGCGAATCAAACGGTGTTTCCCCTGGTGCTTTTATTCTGATCACCGGGGGAGCCTTATCGACTGCCGCCATGATATTGCCTGGTGTCCCGGGCAATGCGGTTCTGATCCTTATGGGGATATACGATGATATACTGACAGCTCTGGCCGCGCTGGACTTAAAGATGCTGCTTATCTACGGGGCTGGCTGCATCCTGGGTGTCATAGGTCTGTCCAATGCTCTGGATAAGATTTATTCCCGCTGGCGGGATATTCTCAACTGGTTTTTTGTCGGCCTGATAATCGGTTCAGGCAGAATGCTGATACCCGATCATCTGGACAGCCCTTTGGTTTTTATTTTCATTGCCGCGATCGCTTTCGCCCTGGTCTGGATATGGGAAAGCAAAAGTATGGAGACGAAACATGAATCAATACCTGATAAACTTGACGGTTAATGCAGAAGAACGATATCTGGTCGCCCGCCTGGATGAACTGGCGCAGAAAGCTTTGCAGGGGATCAGTGTGCGCAGTGATTTTTTGGATCTGAGGCAGCAGACTCTGGGAGAGGCTGTAGCTGTTCAATATGCAGATATAATCTGGAAAATGGATGGCGGTTTCGATGCAGCAGAGAGAAAACGCCTGCTGCTTGCTCCCGTCTGGGAAGTGGAAGAGGCAATGGATAACCATATTGAGTACCTGCAGATAAAACCCACTGATAAAAATGAGAACACTCTTGGTCACCGGGATTATCTGGGAGCCATCATGAATCTGGGTATCAGGAGGGAAAAATTTGGTGATATATTAGTCCATGAGCGGGATGCTTTTGTACTGGTCGATAAAAGTCTGACAGATTACCTTTGTCAGCAGCTGGAACGGGTAGGGCACAGCAAGGTGATAACAGAAAGAATCAGCCGCGAGGATCTGCGCCTGCCGGAATCAGAGCCCCTGACGATCAATTGCACCATCCCTTCCCTGCGGCTGGATGCTGTCCTGGCAGCAGCCTGCAAAATATCCCGTTCAGAGGCGACCGCCCTGATCGAATCCGGCCGGGTGCAGCTAAATCACCAGGTAACTGAAAAAATTGCTGTTCCCGTTAAAGTGGATGACCTCTTGTCAGTGCGAGGGCAGGGCCGGATCCGTCTGGATGAGGTCCTGGGGGTAAGTAAAAAAGGCAGATATCGGGTCCGAATTTCAAAATGGTAGAAAAAGTCCTCACAGCAATCATTCCTTGTTTATGTCTGCTGCAGATGCAAAAAGCTCCAAAGCAAATCTGCTTTGGAGCCCTCATATCAACTGATTTACACTTTATTTTGCTTATAACTTCACCTAAAGCCTTATGACTTTTTAGTAATAGGCAGCCACACTTCACACTTATAATCATCAGCCTGCTGGTCACCTTCAAAATACACCTCAATGTCAGGCGCATTTGCATATTCGTATCCGGATGTGGGCAGCCATTCTGTTATAATACGCTTCTGCAATTCCTGGATAGCAGTTGGCATAGCACCGATACATTCAAAAATTGCCCAGGTGCATTTCGGTACATTATATTCTGCCATTCCGTCGGGGGTTTCCTGGTCAGTAGCAACTGCAATATAGTAATCAAAGTCCTGCCCATTCATGCAGGTGCTTACTCCCAGCAAGCCATATGGTTCCTTATCCATAAGCTTAAGAATCTCAGTCACGGTCCCGCTTTGTATTGTTCTTCCCCAAAACTGCGGTACCTTTTCAAAACATTCCTCAACACTCATATTGTAATGCTCTTTTACACCCACGATTCTAAATGCTTCCATTGTCAGGATCTTATAATTCATCTCCGCATCTCCTTTAATTGTTATTTTGAAGCTGATACGTGGAAATGCTTTCAGAGCCGCCCCTTTGGTTCTTGCCTCCGTTGGAGAAACTCCATGAACATTGTGGAAAGCTCGGTTAAAAGAAGTAGGCGAATCATATCCGTATTTAAGCGCAATATCAATAATTTTTTCACTGCCGCATTGTAAATCGAAAGCAGCCAGGGTCATTCTTCTGCGTCTGATATATTCGGCAAGCGGAACATCTGCAATATAGGAGAACATTCTTTGAAAATGAAAGGTTGAACAGCATGCAATCTGCGCTGCTTTCTCATAGCTGATTTCTTTATCGAGATTCGCTTCGATATACTCCACTGCTTCATTTAACCTTGAAATCCATTCCATCGTACCACCTCCTTACAATCAAAAGGATATAGTAAACCTTTGCTGTGCTCCTCGCATTTGCTGCACAAATATGAGAGATTGGAAAATAAAACTTCTGCGTTTACGAAAGGTCCCCTGCAGAAGCCTGGGTATAGTTATGCATATAGTTATTGAAATTCTCTTGCTGAAAATTTTCAAAAACCGAATCTGAAAAATGAGCATATAGGGCCAACAAGCCGATTATCATTACCACTGCAATCGCCAGCGAAATATTATTTAACTTGATAAATTCATATTGAAAGGCATTGACCTCCATATCCCCAAATTCATACGCTTGTGTCTGATTTAATAAAGTTCGGTAGAAAAATGCGGCTGAATAATAGAAAACCGGAGCAAGAATAAATCCAACAAAGATGGTTGCAAAATAAAAACCAGAATTGCCTTTAAAAAACTGTAAAAAGGGAATCATCAAAATAGAAACAATCAAACCATATACAAGGCCAAAAAGAAATATCTTCCCCTTAAATCCTTTGGTAATTTTCCAGCTCTTTTTCAATGCATCTATTGGGCCCAGGTCTTCATCAATGATTAAAAGAAATCCAGGGGCAAGCTTCAATGAAAAAATAATTCCCGGAATGATCAGGAATATAAAGCCTAATGTAATGATTAAACCAGACAAAATATAATATACGATCAGATATACAATCATTCTTATTGATATTAAATGGTTTACTTTGATTTCCTTATTATCGAATACATTAAAGATCAGCTTGACAATTATCGCAAGCAGAACAGCACCCAGAATTGATACAAAAAATGTAAACAAAGAATTTGGCATTTGTAAATAAGAATTAGTGATAGGCAAAGATAGCCAGCCAACCAATAAGCTCAGCATGATAAGAAGCAAAGTTAAGGCCGGTTGTTTTATAAACATTTCAAATCCGAATCTATAGGCGTCTATTACTGACAACGTCCTCACTGGCGATACTTTATATTCTGTCCTGTTGGTTATCGGGGGCGAACTATTTTCGTACTGACGACTGATTGGCACATTATTGCTTAGCCATGCATCATATTGCCATCGGTTTTGCGGATCGCCCAGAACTTGGTATGCTTCCCGGATCAATTTCATTTCATTTTCACTGTTTTCAGGGCCGTTCTTTGCTGACAAATTTTGATAAGCTACCGTGATGATTTCCTGGCTTGCTCTTCTGTCTACTTGCAAAATTTCGTAGAAATCAGGTCTGAATTCCAAATTTAACTCCCCCCGCAAAGGATTGACGAATTAATTAAATCTACTTATAAATAATCAATTAATTCTATTTTCTGCCAATATTCGCCGTTCATATATGGTATTCCTTTTATAATCAGTTTAGAATCAGCCCAACGCTTGTGCAGGCAGGAAAATCCCCAGGTTCGGGAAAGACCGCTGCAGATTCGTGAATCTCTTATATTAAAGCTTCTGTGGTTCCCAGATAAATACTTTCGATATCGACATATAAAATGCACTAATGTATGATTAGAAAATAAAAAAAGGAAGCTTATTTGTTTAATCATAACTGTGCGCCAATAACTGTATTTCGGCATTCTCGATTGACACAATGCAAATCAAATTTTGGTGGCCCAGGTGAAAACGGATGCAAGGAGGATGAAATGCGGACGGAAGAATGTACTTTGGAGACTGCTTCGATTGAGGATATTGATATAATGCGGGAGTTATGGGAATCGCTTCCGGGTCTGGGACTGGGCCCGGGTGATGATAAGGCTGCTATAATAAGCTTCATCCGCAGAAACCCTCATACTTGTCTGGTGCTTAAAGACAAGGGACAAATTATCGGAACCGTACTGGGGGGTTTTGATGGCCGCAGGGGATATGTTTATCATCTTGCCGTCAGAGCGGACTGCCAGCATAATGGTTATGGCACTTTATTGCTGGAAAATGTTGTTCAGGCATTGAAAAATGAGGGGGCCGGTAAAATTCATCTGCTGGTATATCGCAGCAATTCTTCAGCACAGTCTTTTTATACTTCCCGGGGCTGGCATCTGCGTGATGATATAAATATGTTCTCCTGGGTAGATTAGAAAATTTGCAGGATAGAAATAAATGATGTTAAATTTTGTATTAATGCATTAAAATATTCAAGGGATATAAAACATGGGGGGTATAGGTAAAATGAAAGCAGATCGCGTAATTATTATGGGTGCAGCCGGAAGGGATTTTCACAATTTCAATACTTATTTCCGCAATAATCCGGCATACGAGGTAGTCGCCTTCACAGCTGCACAGATTCCCGATATTGAAGGCAGGTTGTACCCGCCCGGATTATCCGGACCGGCTTACCCTAAGGGAATACCAATTTTTGCTGAGCAGGAACTACCGAAATTAATAGAAAAATTTGATGTTGACCAGGTAGTTTTTGCATATAGTGATGTTTCCCATGAGTATGTAATGCACCAGGCATCACTGGTTAATGCATGTGGAGCTGATTTCAGACTGATGGGACCCAAAATTACCATGATTAAATCCAAACGCCCGGTAGTGGCGGTTACTGCTGTTAGAACAGGCAGCGGCAAGAGCCAGACTACTCGTTATGTAGCCAAATTGTTGACTGATGCAGGTAAAAAAGTTGCTATTATTCGTCACCCGATGCCTTATGGTAATCTGGAAGAGCAGATTTGCATGAGATTTGCTTCTTATGAAGATTTGGATAAATTCAAATGTACGATTGAGGAACGTGAAGAATTCGAACCCCATATTGACAATGGCATGGTAGTTTATGCCGGTGTTGACTATGAGGTGATCCTGCGCCAGGCTGAAGAAGAAGCTGATGTGATCTTATGGGACGGCGGCAATAATGATCTGCCTTTTTATGAAACAGATATTCACATCGTAGTAGTTGACCCGCACCGGGCAGGACATGAGACCAGTTACCACCCCGGTGAGACGAATTTGCGGATGGCTGATATTGCTATTATCAACAAGGTCGATTCGGCCGATGCGGCTAAAGTTGAAGCGGTGAAGAAGGCTATTACCGATAATAATCCTTCGGCTTCAATTATAATGGCGAATTCCCCTATTACGGTTGAAGATCCCGCAGCTATTAAAGGTAAAAAGGTGTTGGTAGTTGAAGATGGTCCTACCCTGACCCATGGGAATATGGCTTACGGAGCTGGCGTAATAGCGGCACAAAACCTGGGGGCTGAATTGATCGATCCTCGTCCTTACGCAGTCGGAAGTATTATAACTACTTTTAATAAATACAACCATTTGTCAAACTTACTCCCGGCAATGGGATATGGTCAGACTCAGATTGAAGAACTGGCTAAAACCATTAACAGCTCCCCGGCTGAAGTTGTGGTTATTGGAACTCCCATAGATCTGCGCCGGGTCATGTCATTAGAAAAACCCGCCGTTCGGGTTCGCTATGATCTGGAGGAAATAGGCACTGCCAGGCTGGCAGAATTAATTCTTAAAATGATTTAGACACAGGGGGGCGGCTTAAAACGCCCCCTTTTTTACATCAACTTTCTGTAATATAATCCCCGGGTAAATTCACCCGCAAAAGGCTCGCCGCGCAAATAACTTTCCCATATCTTGTGACATTCCTGTCTGTCCTCAATCGTGAAATACAGAGTAATAAAATCTGCCGCCTGAACTTTCTTATCGGCTAAATAAAGCGGAAGCGAATTGTGAAGCGTTGAATACTCCCGGCTGCCGCAGGTCAACTTAAAGCGTGCGCCGGTGCGGTCGGTTATCTCCGGGCTCCCGGTGCAATTCCGGCAGCCGTTGTTACCTTTGGCCGGACAATTGCGAAATATCATCAAGGGCAGATAGCCGTAGCCAATAATGCCGCGCTCCATTTCTCCGCCTAACACTGCCGCATCACTGAGTCTGATTTCATAAGAGAGGAGCGTATCCGTTAATCCCATGTCCTGGTATTTCATCATGCTTATACTGTTTAAAATATTGAGGTCAAAACCGCCGTGAACCGCAAAGCCCAGGCGTTGTGCCAGTCGAATAGTGCCGATGTTTCCTGCACATATATCTTTAACACCCAGTCTCTTCAGCTTTTCCAGGCTGTCTGCCAGTGCTTCTTCCTGCAGAGGAAACACCAGTCTGGGCAGTTCAGCAATCAGTTTTTCGCCGAATCTTTTGATCAGGCCAGTGTCAACTTCTGTATGGGGCAAATAGATTTTATCTGCCGCCTCGATATCGTCAAAAAGCTGCTGCCGGTTTTGGATCCTGACCCGCAGCTTCGGTATCCTGTCGCGCTTCTGTGGACGCGGCTGAACAAAGGGGCCTACAACCTCTTTGGGAATGATCCTGCTCCTGGCTTGAAGCAATTTATCCAGGGCCTCCCTGCGCATGAAGTTCAGTTTCCCGGGCGGCAGCCTTAATGCTTCATCGGAGTCAAGGTCCAACGTCTTTAGTATAAAAGGCGTCCCGCCGGTTTTGGCCAGACTTTTAAAGGCTGCTTCATAATTGTTTCCCGCCATGTCAGCTGATTCAGGTACATCTCCCTGTACGGCAATGATTATTTTACCGTCGGTAACTTCCAGACGTGATGGTTCATTGCCCTTTAATAAAAGCTTCATATCCACCGGTATCCGGGACAGTTCGTTTCTGTAACTGGAGGCAATCTTCCCGAGGACAGTTTTGGAAGCCTCCACATCCTCTCTGGTCCGGTGCCCGAACATTTCAAGATTCCTTTTTCCTGTGATATAACCGTCGGTAAAGCCGCTGCGGGAAAAGACCGCCTGCAGATCAGTCAGGTCTGCGGCTTTACCGGATACGGCTTCCCGGCATGCTGATACCGCCGCCGCAACATATTCCGGTCGTTTCATCCTGCCCTCGATCTTCAAGGAAGAAACGCCCGCCTCCATTAATTCACCAATATGGGAAATATGGCTCATATCCTTTAAAGACAATGCATAGTCCCGGCTGCCTGATTTGAAACCCAGTCTGCAAGGCTGGGCGCAAAGGCCTCGGTTGCCGCTTCTTTCTCCCAATATTGATGACAGATAGCACTGGCCGGATATGCTCATACATAGTGCCCCATGGACAAAAGTTTCGATCTGGATTTTAGTGCCGGAACATATTTTTCTGATTTCCTCAATGGTGAGTTCCCGGGCCAGGACCACCCTGGAAAAACCCAGCTCTTCAGCAGCCAAGGCCCCTTCGAGGTTATGAATCACCATCTGGGTAGAAGCATGTAAAGGCATGGAAGGACAATGACGCTGAAACAATTCTGCCACTGCCAGGTCCTGAACGATTACTGCATCGATCCCAAACGCGGCCAGCATTTCGATTTCTTTATAAAGAGATTGCAGTTCAGCATCCTTCACCAGGGTATTGACCGTAGCATGCACCCGCACGCCGCGGCCATGGCAATACTTGACCGCCTCTGACAGGGATTCTCCGTCAAAGTTCTCCGCATTCCTTCTGGCATTAAAGGATCTGGTCCCTAAATAAACTGCATCAGCTCCGCTCCTGACGGCAGCGATCAGCTGTTCCTGCCCGCCCGCCGGGGCCAGTATTTCAATCGTCATTATATTCACCCGCTAAAAGTATAGCACGGAAATTTCCCTTTTACGAAATGCTTCACAGCTGACTTGGGTGTATTCCGTATGATCTTTTTAAGAACACAAAGCACTGCTATTGATGAATCGTGAATCTCTGGTATGCTATAGAAAAATGAAGGAGCTATTCATGATCAGGAATTCTGTATTCGATAAATTCAAAGAACCAGATTCTAACGAGGAGGACTAATATGAAGAAGCCTTTCGCTCCCCTATTGCTGGTTTTTTTCTTCATATTGGCTGCTGTGTGGGCCGTATCTGCAGGATTTGATGCTGGTGATACAAAAACAGCGGTCGTGGGAAACAGCTTAGCGGAAAATTCATCTGCAGATAGAATAAATGAAGGATCTGCTCCCGGGCAGCAAAACCCATCGGATTCAGATAATAGCGAGTCCAAACCTGATGACCTTACCTCAGTAACAGGAGAAGTCACTGAGCCGGATTCGGCTTGCGGGACGGCAACTCCTGCAGCTGCGCTTAAGCCTGCTGATCTGCAGACAGCTGAAAACGGAAAGACACAAGACCCTCCGGTGGTCAGTAAACCTGCATTGCCTAAAGACCCTCCGGTAATAAATGAGTTGCCTGCCGCGCCCCAACCGCAGCCTGTTCCTTCAACCAGCGAAACGGATGCTATGGTTGCCGAAATGCTGGGATACATAAATGCTGCCCGAAGCGAAGCTGGATTAGATCCCTTAGCCCTGGATAATACGTTGTGTCAGGGCGCCTGCTTAAAATCCAAGGATATGGGCTTAAACAACTATTTTTCGCATACTTCCCCTACCTATGGCAGTGCTTTTGAAATGATGAAAAGCATGGGGATCAGCTATTGCACAGCCGCTGAAAATATTGCCCGCAACTACAGTGTTAAAGCAGCTTTCGATGCTTTTATGAATTCCCCCGGTCACCGCGCAAATATTCTAAACAGCGATCTTAAAAAGGTCGGATTAGGATTCTGGCAGCAAGGCTCTGATCTATATGTGACCCAGTGGTTTACTGATTAAATAATACCCATTCACTGTGACAGTGTGGTACTGATGAAGTAGTTTTTATTCATATCTTAACGCATCGATGGGATTTAACCTGGCGGCGCGATTGGCCGGGTATAGGCCAAAAACTATCCCTATGGCGGACGAAAAGGCAAAAGCAGCCAGCATGGTACCAAATGAAACGATTACTGGCATATTTAATGCCAGGGAAATTACAGCCCCGATACCGATACCCAGCAGCATGCCTATACTGCCGCCCAATGCCGAAATGACAGCCGCTTCCACCAAAAACTGCATCAATATGTCGCGACGCCGTGCGCCCATGGCGGCCCGCACCCCTATTTCCCTGGTGCGTTCGGTAACTGAGACCAGCATGATATTCATAATGCCGATCCCCCCCACCAGCAAGGCAACCCCTGCCAGGGCTCCGAAAACTGATGTTATTACCGTAAGGATGGAACTGAACTCCTCCATCATCTGTTCATTGGTCTGGGCAATATAACCCTCCTTCACGGCGTGGCGCAGCTCCAGAATCGCAACACTTTGTTTGGTTGCAGACTCCAGATGTTCCTTGCTCTTTACCTTTATAACGGCCTGCTGGACTTTCTCGTCGTCAGCCATTCCCATCAAGGTTTTGACCGGAATGCAGGTTAAGCTTTGCTGCATCCCCATCACCGCAGCCTCGGGCTTGGTCACCCCGCAGACCTGGAAAGGAATGTGATTGACACGCAGTGTCTTGCCTACAGCAGTATTCCCCTTGCCGAACAGTTCCTCAGCCAGGTTCTGGTCTATAACAATTACCCGGCGGCCGATTTGATTTTCCGCATTATTAAAAAACCTGCCCTCGACAAAACCCAGCCCGCTCACTTTCATATAATCGGGGCTGGTACCGATAAGCATGTTGTTTTTCTTATTACGCACCGTTTCAAATACTGCGGTATTGGTCAGATACTTAAACGGCACCACAAACTCAATGCTGTCTATGGAACTTTCAAGCAGTCTGCAGTCATCCAGGGTCAGTTTGCCTTGTTGTCCGTTGTCATTGGCGATGGGCACCAGAGTAAAAGAATTGGCTCCCAGCCCTTCGACCTCCTGTTCAACCTGCTTGTTCAAGCTTTGTCCCATGGTTACGATAATGATAACAAACATCACGCCGATGATCATTCCCAGCATGGTAAGGGCGGAACGAAGTTTATTGACCCGTAACCCTTCCAGGGCAACCGCAAGCATTTCTCTAAACTTCATTTGAATCCTCCTTTTGTTCCAGCCATTCATCTAAAAGCTGCCGTGCGTCAAGAGGCGGATCCACATTTTCGCTCTTTACCAGGCGTCCGTCGCGAAAGTATACGATCCTTTCAGCATGACGCCCTATTTCCGGTTCATGGGTAACCAGAATGATGGTGCTGCCCTGGCGGTGCAGTTCCTGGAACAGGGCCATGATTTCGAAGCTGGAACGGCTGTCCAGATTGCCCGTCGGCTCATCAGCCAGCAACAGGCTGGGCCGGTTCACCATGGCACGGGCTATGGCCACCCGCTGCTTCTGGCCTCCGGACAGTTCATTGGGGAGATGGGCTCTGTGACTTAAAAGCCCCACCTTTTCAAGAGCTTCTAAAGCCCTTGCCTGCCGCTCCCCATTTTTTACTCCGGCATAAAGCATAGGGAGTTCCACATTACGCTGACTATTGAGACGGGGCAGAAGATTAAAATTCTGGAAGACAAATCCTATCTTTTGATTGCGCAGGCCTGCCAGCTGATCTTCATCCAGGTTCCGGGTATCGACTCCGTCTAAAAGATAAGCACCATCTGTAGGACGATCCAGCAGGCCGAGTATATTCATCAGAGTCGATTTTCCCGATCCGGATGGGCCCATAACTGCAATAAATTCACCTTCCCCCACGGTAAGGCTGACTTCCCGGAGGGCTTCAACTTTAACGATCCCGGTATCATAGGTTTTATATAAATTATCTATTGTTATCATTTCACACGAACCTTGCTTCCGTCCTTAAGCTCGGCCGGCGGATTAAGAACCACCTGGTCGTCTTTGGCAGCTCCCGATTTGATTTCCACTGTCAAACCGTCACTGATGCCGATTTTCACCGGGGTAAGGCTGGCTGTTCCATCTTTTATGATCCAGATGCTGTTGCCCTCATCCTTTTCCACCAGGGCTTCAACCGGCACTACTAAAGCCTGGCTGTCGGCAACCGTGATTTCCAGGTCAACATTGCAGCCGGGCAGCAAAAAAGGAGCATCCTTAACCACAGCAATAACCGGCAGATAAGAATCCTCCCCCTGGATATCGTTTAATATCTCCAGTCCCACCTGGGTAATTTCCCCTTTGTATGTTTCATCCAGAAATGCATTGCCGGTTACACTGACAGGCTGCCCCGCCTTGATCTTGCCGGCTTCACTTTCCGGAACTTCAGCCTGAATGGTAAACTCCTGCAGAGTTCCAATGGTTAGGAGGGGGACACTTTCCGTAATTTGATCCCCGGGTCTAACATTGATGGAAAGAACCTGTCCATCCCGCTGACAAATCAGACCCTGCTGAGCAGTTTGTCTTTCCACCATCTGCAGCTGGAGTCTGGCTGCCTCTACCGCGGCTTCCAGAGACTGCAGATAAAACGGGGCCGCTTCCTGACTGCGCTGTAAATCAGCCTTGGCTTTGTTATAAGCCGATCTGCCGGCATCGAATTCAGCCTGGGCCTGCTCCAGGTCGGCTTTGGATATTGCCCCGGCTTCAAATAAGGTCTGCTGGCGCTGCAGATCCACTTTATCCTTTTCATAGGTGCTTTCTGCCTGACTGAAAGCAATCTCCGCCGCGATCAGATCAGAGGTCTTGCCGGCCGAGCGAACCTGGTATAAGGCCGACTCGGCAGAAGCCAGAGCACTGCGGGCCTCGGCCAGCCTCTGTTCAGCATTGGGGATATATAACTCCAGCAGAACCTGTCCGGACGTAACTTTATCGCCCATTTGCACATTCATTTTCTTTACCGTTCCGCTCACTTCACTGTAAACGACCTCTTTATCCTCAACCACGACGGTCCCCGATGCCGGAACCTTTTCCACCAGGTGCTGGTCAATCACCCGGGAGGCTGATACCGTTACAACATCCTTGTTTACTATTCGGTAAGCATTGAAACCGGCCATGACCAGAACCAGCAGTATGACACCTGTTGTCAGCAGCTTCTTCTTCAGAGAGAAAGGTTTTCTGGCTGTTTGAACTGTATTCGCACCGGATTCTGGTGATACTTGCTCTGACAAAATTTTCACTCCTCTTGATCTCATTATGGAAAAAAGCTGCTTAAACTGCCGGGGTTTTTGCCAACAGGGCCATTGCAACTGCATAAATCAGCCAGACGACTCCGCCATAAATAGCCAAACCCCCGGGCTTTTTTTTCATAGCAATGGAACCGCCCAGAATCAGAAGAACCAGTCCCCAGATGCTGAACAACTCGATCTGTCCCAAGAACCGGTTGAGAAAGCCTTCCTGACCGGCAGTGCCCGTAAACAGTGCCACACTGGTATTGAACTCCATGGCGGCCTTGAACCCCACGGCTTTGATCAGCCCGGTTGAGATCACAGATTTTATAATTGACGGTACTCCGGCAAAAACAGCTACGGCAAATAACTGTTTGAAGCTTGCCTCACCAACGCTGAACTGGTTGTAAATTGCAAGCAATGCCGCCTGGATCAGCCACATGACAGGCATGGCCACAACTGCCCCCAACAGTGCACTTGGTACCACAATTTTCATGGCCATGGAAACCTGATCCTGAGTCAGACCGCTGGCAGCCATAACCTCTGCAGAATATTGCCTGGTCTCCGGGAGTATCAGAATTGTTAACAGCAATGATATCGCTATGAAGATCAACGCCGGCCATAAAGAACGAGGGTCTTCGGCAATAGCCTGAAAAGCTTCCCCGGGAGCCGCCAGGACCTTCCAGAACCGCTGCGTTAAAGGCATCCTGGTCTCTTCCATAATAATAACCTCCTTTGAGTGCATACATTTGTTATTTCTACATAACAGCCGCATTCCCCTTTAAAAGCTGACCTTGCATCAGGGCACTTTGTTAAGCAGGTAAAATTTCGTTATACTTATTTTATAAAAGCCCAAGAACCCTGAAGAGAATGAAACGAGGTGGTAATTTGCGGCAGATCCCTGAACAACAGATCGATTCCCGGGCTATACCCTACTGGCGATGGTCAGCCGGTATTAACAGTTTGTTTATGTTCCTGGTCCCCGCCGCTTATTACGGGGCATCCCGTCTATGGCACTGGCCGGCCTGGATCACAGCAGTACTGTTGATTATGGTACTGGCTGTCGCGTCATTCTTTATTTTTGTCAAACCGGAAATCAAATGGAAAACATGGCGTTATGAAGTATCAGAACAGGAAATCGACCTGCTGCGGGGCGTATTTGTCAAGACCCGGACCTTGATCCCAATGGCGCGGGTGCAGCATGTAGATACCCGGCAGGGTCCCCTGCTGAGACATTACGGACTATCCACGGTAACGATTTCCACAGCAGCCGGAACCCACGAAATTCCCGCCCTGGCTGATGATGTTGCCGGCATCCTGCGGGACCGGATTTCCGAACTGGCGCGGGTGGTGGACGAAGATGTATGAGCCGCAGCGGCTTCATCCGTTAAGCATTCTGGATTATTTGATCAAGAATATCTACTCCCTGCTGAAAGGGCTCCTGCCTCTGTTTCTGGTTGCATTGGCCGATGCTGGCATCCGCAAATGGTTCCTGCTGGCAGTCCCCTTTTTGCTGGTTCTCTTTGTGGTTTACGGGGTGTTATACTGGCTTCGTTATGTATTTTATCTGCGTGGACAGGAACTACGTCTGGAATACGGGGTGTTTGTCCGCAAGCAGCGCTATATTCCCATTGAACGGATCCAAAGTGTACAGATATCTGCCGGTATTCTGCAGCGCCTGTTAGGAGTGGTCAAAATCCAGGTGGAAACAGCCGGAGCCGGAAACCAAGCAGAATTCGTACTTTCCGCCCTTCCCCGGCAGAAAGCTGAAACCCTGCGCGAAATACTGCAAGCCGGCCGGCAAATTCCGGACCAAGCTGAGCAGGTTCCACCTG
Organism: Syntrophomonas sp. UBA1368; assembly: GCA_002305965.1. GTDB lineage: Bacteria > Bacillota > Syntrophomonadia > Syntrophomonadales > Syntrophomonadaceae > UBA1368. Next base: position 3,231 of record DBRM01000048.1, on the reverse strand, counting down.
CCGCTGAATACCGGCTTTCACCCCGCAGGCTGCTGTTATTGGCCACTACTTCCAATGGAATCGGGGTCGTTCTCAGTGCCCTGCTGGCAGCTGTCTCCCAACTGGACGATTTCTTCTCTGATCTTAATATCTGGATAAAAATCGGCCAATACGTGGAAAACCTGGCTGCCGGAAAAATCAGCATGTTTATTTTAGTAATTGTCATCCTGTTCCTGTTCGCCTGGCTGATATCACTGGCGGGAAGCCTCATCCGCTTCTCCGGGTTCCGTCTGACCCGGGATGGAGATAATATTAGAATCAGCCGCGGCCTGCTGGAAAAGCAACAGCTTACTCTCCCGGTCAAACGTCTCCAGGCCGTTAAAGTAGTGGAAGGCATTCTCAGACAGCCGTTCGGCATGTTGAGTGTACAGGTCATAAGTATCAGCAACAGTGCCGGTGCCAAAGGTGAAGGCAACGTTCTTTTTCCCCTGCTGCCCCATTCCCGGCTCCATCATTACCTGCAGCAGATGCTCCCTGAATTTGCCGTAATCAGTGACATTAAAGGATTGCCAGCCAGTGCCCGGCGCCGCTACCTGCTGGTCAACACCCTGCCGGCGCTTCTCATTGCGATCCTGTCTGCCATTTTTCTTCCCTGGGGATATCTGGCCTTTATTATCGTCCCGCTGGCAGCCTGGCTGGGCAATGCCCAATACCGTTCAGCCGGCTGGCTGATCGACACAGACAGACTGGTGCTTAGAACCAGAACTCTGGGACGGGTCACCACCATAGTCCCCCGCCGGAAAATTCAATCAATGTCTGTATCACAGAATTTCTTCCAGAAGCGCCTGGGCCTTGCATCCCTGCGCATCAATACCGCCTCCGGCCTTGGCGCCGCTGTTGTCCAGGTCAAAGGCATGGATGAAAGAACCTGCCAGGATATCATCCAATGGTTCAGCGCCCGGTCCGCTTTTTACCAATGAAAAGGATTGCTGTGCGTATTGGAGAATTATATAACAAATTATAAAAAAGGTGGTAACCATGTCCCCATTAGTCAGACACATTCGTTATAATGAGCTGCCGGATCTCCTGGCTTTATACAGACAGCTGCATCCTGATGATCCCCCGGTTGAGCAGGACAAGTATTTGCACGCATTATGGCAAGATATATATAATGACCCTGATCTGCATTATCTGGTGATTGAAAACAACGGGCAGATAGTATGCTCATGTACGCTTGCTGTGATCAAAAATCTAACCAGAAATTTAAGGCCCTACGGATTAATTGAGAATGTTATCACCCATACGGATCATAGAAATCATGGCTATGGAACTGCCGTATTGCATGAAGCAATAAGAATCGCGCAAGAGAATAACTGCTATAAGATCATGCTTTTGACCAGCTCAAAAAAGGAAGAAACACTAAGTTTTTATGAGCACAGCGGATTTGATAGAAAGGACAAAACAGGTTTTGTCATTTATTTTGAATGAGGTAATATATTAAACCCTCCATTAGTACACCACATGGAATTTATGATCCATACTGGATAAACACGATAACGGTCAGCCATTAAGCTTACCGAAATTCGTGTTGCAGAAAAATAAGGGGGGATCAAGATGGCAGGAATAAACAAGGAAATGATCAAAGAGGATTTAATTGAGCTGTGCGTCAGAATTGGCGACCGCCATGTAGGCAGCAAGCGCAACCAGAGAGCCGCAGCTTATGCAGCAGAACGCTTAACCTCAATGGGTCTTACAGTCACACAGCCGGAATTCAAATGCATTGACTGGGAGTATGGAGATATTATCCTAACCGCAGGAGGGATGCCATTTCAGGCTTCAATCGGTCCTTATTCTCTTCCCTGCGATATTCACAGCAAATTTGTGACGGCTTCATCGGTCAATGAATTGGAATCCAAAAGCTTCTCCGGAAAAATCGCTGTTTTACACGGAGACCTCTGTCAGGAACAGTTAGCGCCCAAAAATTTTGTTTTCTACAATCCTGATCATCACAAGCAAATTATAAGCTTGCTGGAACAAAAAAATCCGCTGGCAATTGTAGCAATAACCGGCAGAAATCCGGAAGTGGCCGGTGCTGTTTACCCGTTTCCTTTGATAGAAGACGGAGACTTCAATATACCGGTTGCCAATCTCACCATTGAAGAGGGCGAAAAGCTTCTTCTTCAGGAAGAAGCAGAAATGCACCTTCGTATAGACTCCACAAGAATTCCTTCTACCGGATGTAATGTTTTAGCTAAAAAGAGCGGACAAATTGATGACCGCCTGGTATTCTGCGCACATATTGACACCAAAAAAAGCACTCCCGGAGCCATCGACAACGGCGGCGGAGTAGTGATATTGCTGGCCCTGGCAGGCCTCCTGCAGGATTACAGCGGGAAATACACCATAGAACTGCTCATCAATAACGGCGAAGATTATTATGCATATCCGGGCGGGATGCAGTATCTGGCTGAGAATATCGATACCTTCGATCAAATCGCCGCAGCGATAAATGCCGACGGAGTTGGGCTCAAGGGAAGCAGAACAACGTATTGCAGTTTTAATGCTTCTGATATACTGAACCGGATCATCTCAAATGTCTTTCAGGACAGCAGCAAATTCATTGAACGGGACCCCTGGTACCAGAGCGACCACATGCTGTTTGCCATGAACGGGCGGCCAGCCGTGGCTCTCACAACAGAGGATTTTGACAATGCCTGGGCGAATATTGCTCATACTGCCAAAGATACAATAGACCTGGCGGATATTGATATACTGGCTGATACCGCTGTGGCCTTGCGGGAATTGATCGATGAGTTGAACCGTGATTTGTAAGAGCATGGCTGTCATTCTGTGCCAGGATCATCCCGTTAAAACAGTAGTTTTGCATAAAGGACTGGGTTCATACAAAGGAGGCAAGACATGACTGCAAATACTTACTCCACCAAAGAAATTGCAGAACTGACGGGTGTCCATCCCAATACCATCCGGCTGTATGAATCCTGGGGCTATATATCCAAACCCTCCAGACTCAAGAATAATTACAGAGTATTTACCGATTTGCATTTATTACAGATGAAGCTGGCCCGGACCGCTCTTCCAGGACCCTATCCTGTCAATGGAAAACGGGTCCATCAACTGGTGAAAGAATTCGCCCAGGGCAACCTGGAAGAGTCACTTGCCCTGGCCAGAGAATACCTTGAAAAAGTTAAACTGGAGCAAAAAAGGGCCCTGCGGGCTTTAAACATATTGGAT
>DBRM01000050.1 GCA_002305965.1 Syntrophomonas sp. UBA1368 | reverse complement strand
GGCCGCATGATATTGGAAGTAACGCTCTTCCGCTCTTTGTTCCGCAACACAGTCACGGAAAAAAGGGGAGAAAAGCTGGCATTTGGCTCGGCCAAATGGTTATGGTTCGGAAGTCTGTTATTTCACTGGTCAATGTTGTTCGTTATTTTAAGGCATCTGCGGTTCTTTACCGATCCGGTCCCGTTTGTGGTGCAGGGAATTGAAAGCCTGGACAGTTTTTTACAGGTGGGTGTTCCGTTGTTATATCTGACGGATGTTTTTTTGGTAGCAGCATTGACTTACCTGTTTTTACGACGGGTCGTCGTTCCCCAGGTAAAATATATTTCTCTGGCTGCTGACTATTTCCCTTTGTTTCTGCTGTTGGGGATTGCTGTATCAGGGATCCTGATGCGTTATTTCTTTAGAGTTGATATCGTCGAGGTCAAGGCACTGGCGATGGGGCTGGTCCATCTGCAGCCGGTGGTATCTGCAGATATCGGGGCGATCTTTTACATTCATCTATTCCTGATCTGCAGTCTGTTTGCTTATTTTCCCTGGAGCAAACTGATGCACGCCGGGGGGATCTTTATGAGCCCCACCAGAAATTTGGCCAATAACAGCCGGATAATCCGGTATATAAATCCCTGGAACTATACGGTAAAAACCCATACTTACGACGAGTATGAAGATGAGTTTCGGGAAAAAATGCGCAAAGCTGGCTTGCCGCTGGAGAAGGAGGGATAAAGAATGGCAAAGTTACCGGATAAAAAAGATTTACTGTCATATGATTATGCCGTTCCTTCAACAGAATGGATGGATACACCGGCAGAATTCAAGCCGGGTACCTATTGTTACGGGGCCAGGGGAAGAAATCTGGAAATCGTGGATTTTCCCAATGCGCGGGATTGGTCTCCCAATGATGAGGATTGGAAACTGCCGGAAAATTGGAAAGAGATCATTATAGAGGGAATGGCGGAACGCATGTCCAAGTACCGTTCTTTCAAACTGTTCATGGATGTATGTGTTCGCTGCGGAGCCTGTGCCGATAAATGCCATTTTTATATGGGCACCGGTGATCCCAAAAACATGCCGGTCTTAAGGGCAGAACTGCTGCGTTCAGTGTACCGGCGCTATTTTACACCGGCTGGCAAAATGTTCGGACGTTTAGCCGGAGCCCGTGACCTTACCGAAGATGTGATCAAAGAATGGTGGTATTATTTCTATCAATGTACAGAATGCCGCAGATGTTCGGCTTTCTGCCCCTATGGTATCGACCAGGCGGAAATCACCATGATGGGACGGGAATTACTGAATCTGCTGGGGCTGAATACCGACTGGATCTCCGGCCCGGTGGCCAATTGTTATATGAAAGGCAACCATGTGGGGCTGGAACCACAGGCCATCATGGATAATATCGAATTTATGCTGGATGATATTGAAACCGTGACCGGCAGGCGGATCGAGCCTTCCTTTAACCGCAAAGGTGCGGAAATACTATTTGTGGCCCCTTCCGGCGACCTCTTTGCGGAACCGGGCATCTATACCTGCATGGGTTATCTGATGCTGTTTGAACAATTAGGGCTGGATTATACCATGAGTACCTTTGCCTCCGAAGGAGGAAACTTTGGATTTTTCACCTCCAATGAAATGGCCAAGCGGCTCAATGCCAAAATTTATGCCGAAGCCAAAAGACTTGGGGTCAAATGGATATTAGGCGGGGAATGCGGCCATATGTGGCGGGTCGTGAACCAATATATGGATACCTGGAATGGTCCGGCTGATTTCCTGGAAGTACCGGTATCACCGATCACCGGAACCAGGTTCGAAAACGCCCGGTCCACTAAAATGGTTCATATTACAGAGTTTACAGCGGACCTGATTTATCATAACAAATTAAAATTGGATCCCAGCCGCAATGATCATCTGCGGGTCACCTTCCATGATTCCTGTAATACTTCAAGGGCCATGGGTCTTCTGGAAGAACCACGTTATATTATCAGTAAAGTCTGCAACAATTTCTTTGAAATGCCGGAAGAAACCATCCGGGAAAAGACTTTGTGCTGCGGCAGCGGTTCAGGACTGAACGCCGGAGAAAATATGGAACTGCGTCTCAGGGGAGGTTTCCCCCGGGCAAATGCGGTCAAATATGTACAAGGAACACACGGGGTCAATGTATTAGCCAATATTTGCGCCCTTGACCGGGCTTCCTTCCCGGCCCTTATGGATTATTGGGTCCCGGGTGTAAAAGTAATGGGAGTCCATGAACTGCTGGGCAATGCACTGGTTATGGACAATGAAATCGAAAGGACAGTGGATCTCCGTTTGGAAGAACTGCCTGAAAAAGGGGTGAGCAGCGATGTATAACCCTGGGAAGATCATTACCATCCTGGTACTTTTTGTGCTATTGATCACGGCGCCTATTTTACTTAATATCGGCAAAGCCAGTGAACCCCCTGCTCCGAGTCTGGATACGGCCGCCATTGAACAGCTGGATGAAAAACAATGTATTGAATCCAAGGAGTTTATGCGTACGCATCACCCGCAGCTGCTAAGCGACTGGCGGCAACAGGCTGTAAGAGAAGGGGAGACAGAGTATATCAGCAGTTCCGGAGCAGCCTGGGAAATGAGCCTGGAAAACAATTGTCTGCAGTGCCATTCCAACCGCAGTGAATTTTGTGATTCCTGCCATACCTATACAGCTGTCGAACTATATTGTTGGGACTGCCATGATGGAACGAAAGGAGCCGGTGCAGCAAAATGAACAGACGGAATTTCATCAAAATCATGGCCGGTGCAGCTGTGGGCGGAGCCGCCATTTATAAAGGTTTAGACAGTTTCGGTGCAGAGGCTGCAGCCGGGGAAGCGCAAACGCTGCCGGCCAAACACTGGGGAATGGTCATTGATGTCAGCAAATTTCAGGGGACCGAGGATATAAAGCAGATCGCTGCTGCTTGTCATCAATATAATAATGTGCCGGATATCGGTAAAGCCGATCATGAGATCAAATGGATCTGGCAGGAAGATTTTGAGCATACCTTTGCTGAACTGGAAAGTGAATACTTCAGTGAAAAAATAAAAAAGATGCAATACCCGGTTTTGTGCAACCACTGCGAGAATCCGCCCTGTGTCCGGGTATGCCCTACCCAGGCCACCTTTAAACGGGCTGACGGGATCGTGAATATGGATTATCACCGCTGTATCGGCTGCCGGTTCTGTATGGCCGCCTGTCCCTTTGGAGCCAGGAGCTTTAATTTTGTGGATCCCCGACCGCATATCGAAAAGGTCAATCCGGAACTGCCGACCCGCACCAAGGGTGTGGTGGAAAAATGCACCTTCTGTGTTGATCGCCTGGAAAAAGGAGAAATGCCTGTTTGTGCCGAGGTTTCCAAAGGCGCCATTCTCTTTGGCGATCTGAATGATCCTGATTCCGAGATCCGGAAAGTTCTTGGTGAAAGCTTTTTCATCCGGCGCAAAGTGGAATTGGGGACCGGCCCCAGTGTTTATTATGTGATCAGGGGAGGCGAAGCAAGTGCTTGAGCAGGCTTTGAACGGAAGCAAACGATATTATGCCTTGATCGGAGTTCTCCTGATCATGATCATTGCCGGAGGCGCTGCTTACCTCCAGCAATTATATTACGGCCTGGGTGTCACCGGTATGAGCCGGGACGTTACCTGGGGCCTTTATATCTCGCAATTCACCTTCATGGTGGGTGTAGCTGCTTCAGCGGTAATGGTGGCTATTCCTTATTATCTGCATGACCACAAAGCCTTTGGACCCATCGTGATTCTGGGTGAATTCCTGGCCGTGGCAGCGGTAGTGGTCTGCATGCTGTTTGTTTTTGTCGATCTGGGGCAGCCAGCCCGGGTCTTGAATGTAATATTGCATCCTACTCCGAGCTCGGTTATGTTCTGGGACTTGTGTGTACTGGCCGGTTATCTGCTCTTGAATTTTATCATCGGCTGGACGGTTTTAGGCATGGAGAAAAAAGGATTTCCGCCGCCTAAATGGGTGAAAGTATTAACTTATGTTGCGATTCCATGGGCCATCAGTATCCATACGGTAACGGC
>DBRM01000070.1:12413-36630 GCA_002305965.1 Syntrophomonas sp. UBA1368 | reverse complement strand
TGGCACAGAGCCCGGTGAGGAACCAATTACTGATCCTTCAGAGGATACCCCCCCTGAGGAACCTGCCGGTCCGGCTTATGATAAATCCGTCTTAAAATCTTTGATCCTGACAGCCACCATCAATATAGAAACGGCCACGGTAAGCACTGACGGAAGGAACGTTACTCCGGCGGAACAGTGGGTGACGCGGGAAGAGCGGGCAGCTTATAAGACGGCAATCAACACGGCCACAGCAGTGGCCCAAAACTCGAAAGCCACCCAGGCGGAAGTTGACCAGGCCGTAAAGAACCTGCGGGCAGCCGACCAGGCGTTTTTCAATGCCAAAAAACCCGGCACCAAATCCGGTGTAACTTTAAGCGGACGTGTATCGTATAAAGAAAGATTATTTAAACCCCGTTACCCGGTGGAAGGCGCCAAAATCTATATCCGCAGCAAAGGCAACCTATATGCTGCTTACAGCGATGCCAATGGGAACTTCGAATTGATCACTGATTTGCCGGCCGGTTTTTATACGATCTACTGCACCCATCCGCAATATGGTCAAACATTCAAATTTCAATTTATCGGTCTGTTTGATTACTATGAATTCCTCTACACCATTTGATCCTAGCCGTAATAAGCTTGGATGACCGAATTAAAAATTGAATGCTGACGGAGTCTGCTGAGAAACGAACAGCGAAGTTATAATGCTTTCGCTGTTTTTTTTTATTTCCGGAACCTTCATGTAAGAGAACTTGACATAAATCATATGTACTTTATAATTTAAAGTACTTTATATCAGGAGTTGATCGTATGGATGAACTGACTTTAAACGAAGCGGTGGAGAATATTTCTCTCATAAAGGGAGTCATTGATCGCACCAGTAAATCATTTGTTGCTTTTAGCAAAATATTTATTCTTTGGGGCTTGCTTTTTATTTTGAACAGCATCATAACCCTATACGCCCAAATGAATCAGGCACAGTTTTTGGATTACTTCTCCAGGTATCCCACCTTTGGCTATTTGTTCCCGGTGGGCTTCATCGCTTTATTGGCTGCACTGATATACTGGAAAATATCCCGGAAGTTTCCACTGGTAGGTTTGGAAAAACACCTGATGAAGGTCTGGATGCTTATTTTGTTAATGAACGTGATCCCGAATAAAATCATGATAAGCTCTGCGTCTGCGGGAATAGATATGAAAAGCATAGTTGTTCAGACCAACAATTTTTCCACCATGCTCTTTAGTTTGGCAGTAGGCTTAATTATTACCGCATTATTTACCGATTTTAAACCTTTGCAAATACTGGGGATCATCTACATATTGATCAGCATAATCTATGCTTATTCCAATTTCATGCCGCCCTTTGGTCATATCGTAAATATTATTTTTCAATTGGTCTTGCCTTTTACTTTCCTGTTTACAGGCTTTTTTTTAAAGTCCCAACAGGCTGGGGGGAATCAGCTTGGATATTAATTCCATCCCCGACATTTTTCAATCTAAATTACGAATCGCCATCGTATCTTGTTTGATGAGCGGGGAAAAATCTTTCAAGGAAGTGAAGGCCATAACGGGCGCTACTGATGGGAATCTGAGTGTACAGATATCAAAAATGGAGGAAAGCGGTTATGTTAAGATACACAAGGATTTCTTCAACAATAAACCCCGAACCCGCTATAGCCTGACGAAAAAAGGAGAAAGGGAATTCATTGATTATGTAAACACACTGGATAAGCTAATCCAGCAATTCAATAACCGCCTGATATCGCCAAGTAATAAATCTGATGATTCCAAATAAAAAAAGGATAGCGGAAGGCTGCAATACTTTCGCTATTCGTTTTTTACATTACACTGGACATTCATCACTTTAAAAAAACCTATGACTAAATCATCCCGGTATAACAGATATCAAATAAATTGCAGGCTTATGGCAATGAGCAGCTGACCCAGGTAGTAAAGTGAAAGGTTGGCGGCCCGCATTGAAAATTTCTGAGTACCGCCGAAGGTATTGAAGATCATAATTACGTCGCTGGCTGTAAAGAACACTGCACCTATCACATACAGCAAAGCACTGGTCGAACCGGGTTGAGAAATGAAATTACCAATTGCCACGGCAGTCATAAGGACGATCGCGCCTATATATACGTAACCGAACATTTTGAAAGCCTTTTGTACTTCACCAATCTTACTAAAGATCCACCTCAGCAGCAGGACCGCCGCAATCACGCCGCAGATCAGGCTCACAAGCAAATTGTTTGATAACATGATCAGCGCGGCCAGATACATGATGTGTCCGCTTAAAAACGCAGCGATGCCAAGCAGGAATATCTTCTGTCCGCTTTTTTCAAACACAAAGCGTAGATTGAGGAGCACATCGCCGATTCCGCCAAGTAAAAGACCGATAACCACCAACCTTGCAAAGCTGTGGTTGCTTGCAAGCTGCATGCTTAATACTCCGATGATAATGAATATCAATGCAGCGCTGCCCTTGAGTATAACGGCTGGTAAGTATTTTTTCTTGTTCTCCACTAAGATAAAAACAATCTGTATGGCAAATCCGATTATACAAAGAAGCAGATAACGCATGTTTGGCCCCCCTTATAGATTTAAGTTTATTTATAATTCCCCACCATGAAAAAAGTGCCGTATCATTCCTCTTGATTTCTGCTAACTAATTGCTGATACCTTTCCATTAAAAGTGAAACAATCTCTGTTTCACTCTTCATGCCTTTCATACCATAGGCTGCCATTACTGCTCTATCTAAGTTGTTATGTGCTTTAACTAATTCAGGCGGCATTGTAAGCGGATCATATAATTCTGCCAGTGAACTATCGGGAAATAATGCTCTGGTTTCAAGAACAGCTTGGGCTGCCTTTTCAATATCTTCCTTCTGCTTATCAGTTGGCTCCGGCCAAGGGAAGTTGTTATAAACAATTCCCGCAGAATAGTTATAATCACTTTTTAATCGACCTGCCACTGTTCTAATCCATGCCATATGGACAGATGATGTAATAATGCCAAAGTGATATAACTTTGCATCGGGAATGACAAATAGCTTGTTGCCAGCAATAACATCTTTATTCAAATACCCAATTGGTATGTATTTCCTTCTTTCCGATGATACCGCAGGGAAAGCGATATAGTTTTTATCAGGCTGACGTATTTCGCCAAAAAGTGTTGGTGTATTTGAAAGCTCTCTGGTAGCAGCTCGTTTACTTTTTGCTCTCGCAAGCCTGGTTTTGTCAACCCTTGCCATAACCAAAGGCATATCCTTTAATTCTTTGGGGGTAATCCCTTCAAGCCAAAGACAATACCTCTCAGTATTATGTAAAAAATCATGTCCCATCATAAATGGTCTTATCCATTTTTCAGATGCGGGGTCTTTATCTACAAGTTCTTGCTTTTCAGATGAATTTAATATTAAAAATCCCCCGTCATTAGGCATGCTTCCAAAAATGATTTCCGGACAATTCCCAATGGGCATTCCCCTTCTCGTAACAGTAGCATTAGAACCTTCTACTAAATAAGGGCTGATATTAGAAACGTCAAATGCCATTTTATCTACATAAAGTTTCTTTTTTAATCCTTTTGGGCCATTTGAAAAACCAATTATTACGCAATGTACAGCAGCATTGCCCCTTGCCTCATTACTCCATTTAAAAGTCCTATATGCAAAATCGATTTCAATATCGTATTTGTCAAACAAGAAACCCCATAGTATCCCTGGCTGTTCTCCTTGTGAAATAGAATTAGTTGAAACAAAAGCCACCTTATTCTTTGTATTTTGAATATAAGCCGCAGCTTTACTGAACCATGCAGTAACATAATCTAAGTTACCAGCACCCTTTATGTCATTAAAAACTGTTAAAAGCTCTTTCTTTTGCGTTTGATCCATAATACGGGCGCCCCCAAACGGTGGATTGCCAAGTATATAGTTTAGTTCAGTCTTTGGAACAACGCTTTCCCAATCAATGGTTAATGCATTGTCATTTATAATAGTAGCTGACTGTTGCAGAGGCAAACGTGCATAATATAAGCCGAAGTGCTCTGCAACAAGTGTATTCATCTGATGGTCAATGAGCCACATACCCGTTTGAGCAATTTGGCATGGAAATTCTTCAATTTCTATCCCATAAAATTGATTAACATTTACTAAGCAATAAGGAGAGATATCCATTATTAACTGCCTGCTGTTATCTATAACCATCTTTAATATTTCAAGTTCCAGGCGGCGCAGCTCTCGATAAGTAATAATTAAAAAATTTCCACAGCCGCAAGCAGGGTCTAAGAACTTGAGTTTACTTAACTTCTCATGGAATTTTTGAAGTTGTTTGCTGTTACCTTTGTAAAACTCAAATTCCTTCCATAACTCATCCAGAAATAACGGTTTGATCACCTTTAATATGTTTTCTTCGCTGGTGTAATGCGCTCCTAATTCTCTGCGCTCTTTTGGATTCATAACCCCCTGGAACATAGCTCCAAATATAGCGGGAGAAATATACCCCCAATCAAGTGTGCAGCATTCAAGCAGCATTTTTCTCATCTTCTTGTCGTAATCTGCAAATGCTAATCTTTCGTTAAATAGCTTCCCATTAATATAAGTAAATCGTTTCAGTTCATCAGATAGCATGGTTTGCTTTGCGCGTATTTCCGGAGGAGTATCTAAAACTTCAAAGAGTCTTGCAATACGAGCAGATAAATCTGAACCATCTTCTTTAGAATCTGAGATGTAATCAAAGAATATATTTTTCTCAAAAATTCCTGTATCATCAGCGAACATACAAAATAGAAGCCTTACTAAATAAACCTCTAACTGGTGCCCTTCATAGCCATGAGCCTTTAATATATCATGTAGTTTTGCCATCGTCTCTGCTGCTTTTATGTCTACTTCTTTATCAGTCGGTCTAACTATGGCCGCTTTATAACCAGCTAAATCAGCAAACAGTTTTACATGTTTGTGAAGTTGAGAGGTTTTAAAGTTCCATATTTGACCAGTAGTGAGCCGATATAATCTAATATTATGGAAATCAGATACCATAATATATTCAGGTAGTTCCTCATCCTCAAGATGAAAAGCATAATCTTTCGCCTGAGCATAAGCTTTATCCAGGCTTTTCCCGAAGGATTTCATCTCAACTAAAATTACACCCTTCCATAATAAATCAATATAGCCATTTCTATTGCTGCTCATAGGAACTTTTTTTTCAAATGTTGCGATCCTTTTTCTATCCACACCAAAGATTTCAAAGAATTCATTTAGAAAACTTTGTGCTTCAGAGGCTTCATCTTTGGCATCTTTCCACTTCTTGGAGAACTGCAGAGCCCGGCTTTGTATTTCGATCCAGCTCAGTTGCATTTATTAATCATCCTTCGTATCAATTTCTCTGATCTTCTAAACATTCGTGAAAAAGGAACAATTTACCTGCAAAGGTTTATCAATGTGAGTATTCCGGAGAATATTAATTTTCTAAAAACCCTGGTTGGCAAGCCCTGTGAACTTCGCTGTTTCATGTAACGCCTGCAATGCTATAATAAGAGTTATTAATAGTTTTTCAAATTAAGAAACAAGGGGCAGAAGAGATATGGAAGAAATGGATAGAAGACCGGGGAGTTTAAGCGGGGTGACGGTCATTGATTTCACCTGGGTGCTGGCGGGGCCGCATTGCACCAAACTATTGGCTGACATGGGCGCTGCCGTTATAAAAATTGAACCCTACGGGGTCGGCGCCAATGAGCGGCACCTTTCCTTGCAAAAGACTCATGACGGGGTAACCCAGAGTTCTTATTCCATCAATGTGAATCGCGGCAAAAAGAGTGTCTGTATAGATTTAAAAAAACCGCAGGGCAAGGCGCTTATCCTCGACCTGATTAAACAGGCGGATATCATCGTGGAAAATTATGCCCCCGGGGTGATGGAGCGCCTGGGGCTGGACTATGCATCCGTAAAGAAAATCAAAGCAGATATCATCTATTGTTCGATTTCCTGCTTCGGCCATTGGGGGCCTTACAGTCACAAGCCCGGATATGATTTGATTGCCCAGGCTGCCAGCGGCTGGACCGCCCAGAGTGAACAGGTGCAGATCGCACCGGTATCCATCGGTGATACCGTGGCGGGTACTCATGCTGCCCTGGCTATCGTGGCGGCACTGCTGATAAAAAATACGCAAGGGGTCGGGCAGAATATCGATATCTCTATGAATGACTGCCTCTTTTCCCTGCATGAGAATACCATTCCCTGGTATACCCTGGGTCAGGCGGTAGGAGAACCGATTACCCCTCCCAAAATCGGCCGGGTCCATCAAGGCTATGCACCTTACGGCCTTTATAAGGGCAAGAACGGGGTGGTGGCCATCGCCTTATTATCCGAAAACCGCTGGGCGGAATTGATCCAGGCCATGGGAGAAAAATATGCCTGGCTCTTAACCGACCCCCGGGTCAAGGATGTCCCGTCCCGCTGCCAGAACTCCGGTTTGATCCACCAGGCGCTGGATGAATGGGTCATGGAACAGGATTCAGTTGAGGAAGTGGAGCGGCTGTTGGATGAGGTCAAAGTCCCCTGTATGCGTGCCCGGACCATCGAAGAACTGGTGGACAGCGATCCCCAGATACAGGCCCGGGAGATGATGCCATTGATCGAGCAGCCCTTTATCGGACCTGTTAAAATGTACGGCAGTCCCATCAAGATGTCGGAAACCCCTTCCTGTATCCGCGGGCACAGTCCGCTTTTGGGTGAACATAATGCCCAGGTCTTAAAAGAATATTTAGGATACACCGATACCCAGATCAAGGACCTGTATGAAACCGGGGCCCTTTATCATGAAACGGCGGTAGATCGGCTCCAAGGGTCGGTTTAAATAATCACGTGGGAAGGAGTACAGTAGTATGAATGAAACGATGAAAGCCCTGGTTTACTATGAACCAGGAAAATATGGTCTGACGGATGTTCCCGTCCCGGTGATTTTAAAACCTACGGATGTTCTTGCCAAAGTCACCCTGGCTGCCATCTGTACCAGCGACATCCATCAGGTGCGGGGAGAGGTCGAGGGCATTCCCTATCCGCGGATCCAGGGGCATGAGTTCTGCGCCGAAGTGGTAGAAGCCGGTGCGGAAGTCAAAAATCTCAAGGTTGGTGACCGGTGTATGGTGCTTCCGGGCACCTTTTGCGGGCAGTGCGATATGTGCCGGGCGGGCCGTTTCCTTTTCTGCCGGGATGGCGGTATTTTCGGCGGATTCAGTCTGGAAGGATGCCACGCCGAATATATCAGGATCCCGCAGGCAGATCAAACCATGTTCCCCATCCCCGAAGGGTTGACGGAAGAAGATGTGATCATGCTTCCTGATATGCTTGCCACTGGCTGGTTCGGCATCACCAATGGCGGTTTCACTGAAGGAGGAACCATTGCGGTCATCGGCGTCGGGCCGGTGGGTCAATGCACCTGTCTGCTGGCCAAAAAGGCGTTTGGCGCCCGACAGGTCATCGCCGTCGATACCCTTCAATACCGTCTGGACATAGCCAAAGAGGCAGGGATTGCTGATGTTCTAATCAATCCCGCTCAGGATAAAGCAGTAAAGAAATTAATGGAAGCCACCAATGGTCAGGGCGTTGACCTGGTGGTTGAAACCGCCGGGATCAAAGCCACCTTCGATCTTGCCGTAAGGGCGGCCAGGTACAATGGAACCATATCAACCGTGGCTGTTCCAGCCGCTCCCTTTGAAGTGAATATGCCGGATATCGTTTTCAGGAATCTTACTATTAAGGCCGGCATTCAAAACGGATCCGGCATCCGAAAAATGATGAAACTGATCATGACCGGAAAGATCGACACCAGATTCATGCTCACCCACCGGGCGCCTTTAAATGATATCGAAAAGGGCTATGATGTATTTGGCCACCAAAAGGATCATTGCCTGAAGTGGCTCATAACTCCGTACGAAAGGTAACTCTTGAACTCCTTAAATCATTTGATATATACCAGAGCGAGCAATAAGGGTCAGTTCTTCATTCCTTTGCCCAGGTCCCTCAGATTAAGGCCTTCAGTGTCGATCAGGGCCTCGGGCTGCTCTTTTTGGGCTGCAGTGGTAGCCGGTACGCTCCCATCCAGCTGGCCGGCAATACTTTCCGCCCGCAGTTCTCCCAGTTTGATCAATGCCGGTACGGCTTTTTCGTATTCGTCATAAGTACAGAAGGCACTGGTATCATTCTTTACATATTCAGCGATCAGGCTGTTAATCTGGCTTACCTTTGCTTCCCATTTACCATTGGCAAAATATCCGTCCACGATCTCCTGCAGATATTGATGATATTTGGCCTTGTATTCTTCATTGGCCAGAAGTCTGGCAAAAAGCGGCCGGTCTTCCAATGTAACCCCGCTGACCGGTGTATCGATGGGGAAGTTCACCACAGTAGAAGCGCTGCCCGACTGAAAACCGCCAAAGGAATAATTGTAATCCCAGGGCAGAATGGTTATTTGTCCGCCTTTTTCATAGATGTAATAATTCTGCGCCATAATGGAAGAATAGCTGTCCAGGTTGACCACCACCGTATGGGCTGCCATATAGCGCAGGATCTGGTCAACATCGAAGAACTTTTCCAGCTCTGCACCGGTGCTCAGGTTCTTCAGGGCCGTGATCACCCGCTTGTGATCTGCCGCATTCGTTTTTCCCACCGCATTTTCGAAAATGGCCGGATAGCTATCAGGGTCGTCATCGGTATATTTCAAATCTCCTCCTGAATTCCTGCCGCCTCCCATCTTACCCGGGAACTGTCCTTCAGGCCTTTGCCGCCATGACCGTTCATTCTGCATATCCGGAATCTGCCCGTCTTTCTGCATAGCAGGCGGCATCTGCCATTCTTCCGGCAGGTGCATGTTCTCCGGCATATCTGTTATCTGCCCCTCCGGGTTTGCCACACCTGGACCACCTCCGGGCATAATAGGCCTTTCCCCGCCAGGAGGCATTCCTGGCCCTCCCTCCGGAAACCCAGGTCTTTCTCCTTTCGTCATGTCCGACCTTGGCATACTGGCAGGCATCCCTTCCTCATCTCTGTCACCCATATCCATGGATTTCACATTGTACAGCCTGCCGCCGGTATGTCCGTAAACTCTGCTCAGATAACTGTCATCATAGGCTTCCACTGCCAGATAAAAGCCCCATTTCTCACCATTGACACTGATGTCGGCAAATGCATAAAGGGGGGTGTTGACCCCTATGTAGTGCATAATATCGTAGGAAAGGTATTCTTTCATATAGCTGTTGTCACCCAGCATATTGTTCAGCACGAAACAATCCAGACCAAAGCAGGTCTGTCCGTCGATATATTCATCAAACTTGAGACGGAAGCTGAAACGGTCCGTGGTGTCAGACATGGCTACCTGGCTGAGGCTGGAATTGCCCTTGGGACGGATCCCCACACTTTGAAACCGGGTACCGTTGACGACCACATCGGCCATAATGTATTCTTCCGCCCGGGCATTTTCCAACATGGCTTGCCATTCGGCAGGATCGGCCTCGATCTCGATCCTGATGACGTCACCGCCGAACAATTTGCTTTCATATTCCTGTGTGATCCCGCCGGCTGTGGTGTCCTGCCGGCCATAATACACCAGCAGCAGGCCTGCCGCCAGGGCTATGATTACGGCGGCGGCAATAATCAGATTAATATATTTACTTTTAATCACAACTTACCTCCTGCCATGCAAGTTACATATATTCGCCGTTGTAGCTGACCAGAACCGCATTTTCCACTCCATTTAACGCCAGCAGTTCACTCACCATCCCTGCTTCCCGGTCTCTTAAGCGAACTTCCACGGTCAATTCTGTCCCGTTCCTGTTGACAGTCTTGGCTTTGACCAGATACTTTTTGGTTTTGGCTTTGATCATTGAGATAATGTCTGCTTCAGCCTTCGGGTCTCCATAGTTCACCACAATCAGATAAGGTATATCGCTGCTCCTGCGGTTAACAAAGATAAACAGCACCAGGCCGATGAAGAGCGTACCGAAGATGGCCAGGGGCAATAGGCCGGCCCCCACCACGATGCCGGCGGAAATCGCCCAGAATATGTAGGCGATATCCAGGACCTCCTTTACCGGTGTACGGAAGCGGACAATGGAAAGGGCGCCTACCATACCTAATGACAGGATCACATTCGAGGAAATAGCCAGGATGATCAGCGTAGTGATCAGGGTCATGGCAATAAGAGTCACCCCAAAAGAGGCTGAATACATCACCCCGGAAAAGGTCTTTCTGTAAACCAGGAAAATAAACAGCCCCAGGCACAGGGCGATGAGCATGGCCAATGCCATATCAGTATATGATAACGAGGCAGCTTTCTCCAGAAAACCGGTTTTGAAAATGTCCTGAAAAGTCATTTGAAATATCCTCCTTAAATTATAAAGTTCTGCCCATTGCGTATTTCGAAACCGCCACAGCGTGACGGCTCTTTAACTGGATCACATTGCGGATCACCTGCGGCAGATAATCATGATATTTTACTTCCAGGATCATGCTGTTGGTTACCCTGGGACAGAAGAGCCCGGGGCTGAAAAATTCTCCAATACTGTTGCTGGCACGGATATCCGAATCGATGGTGATCCGTACATTGCCGGCGGGATACAAATAGGCCTGGCGCTGGTAGTCCACGATTACCCGGGGCCGTAGCTGTTCATAGTACATTTTGGCGTAAAGTTCGTTATACAGCTTTTTATCGCTTTGCAAAAGAAATGACCGCTGGCCTTTGAGCAGCATCTCGCATTCTTCCCGGGTTATGATCTCCGCCTCTTTTAAATTGAGCCCCCGGCGCTTGCTCTTTTTTTCCAGCTTGATATAGGAAGGGTCATCATTATAATAGCGGAGACGGAATTTTTCCCGCACGGAAAAGCCTTCGATCTTTTCCCGCAGTGCTTTGTCATAAAAATTATCAAAATAGAGGCTGCGCACTTGATAACTTCCTGCTTCACCTGTATATTGGTCGCGGGTCATCAGATGCTGCAGCCGGGATTCCAGCTGAAGATAATCAAAGTAATTGATAAAATGCTTCAGCTCATGGCGATACTTTGGTTCCTGCAATATCCTCCATCCTTCCTTTTTACTGATCTCAATGCTGTTATCAGCACTCAGGTCTGGATTCGATTTCTAAAGATAATATAAAAAGTTTTTGTGAAGAAATCATGTTCAATGGATGAAAAACTGGTGAACTCGTGAATGCACCTTATATACCGTGCTGAAGCGTACGCTCTAATAAAATTAAGAAAAAATTAATATTTTATTAAAGGAACGCAACAGCTGTCAGGAGAATTAAAAAGGCATGCTTTATCAATGTAAAAATGTCCTGATTCTTTACTGCAGTAGGAGCTGTTGGTTTTGGGAATCATCATCAAATTCATCTTTAAAAACATCTGGGAGAAAAAGCTCCGAACCCTTTTAGTGCTTTTTTCCATCTGTCTTTCCACTGCGCTCCTCTTTTCCTCTCTGGGCATATCCGACAATATTGCAGAAGTATACTTAAAGCAGATCCGCAGCCAGATCGGCGAATCAGAGCTTGTCATATATGCCGGCCAGGATGCTCCCTCCAGATATTTCAGTCCTGCCCGGGCGGAAATATTTACCAATGATCTGGAATATACAGTGGGCATCATCAGTGAAACCGGATCATACAAAATTTCACCCCGGGATCAGGTAATGGTTTCACTGGAAGGTCTTAAACTGGAAGACCTGCAGAAGATGAATCCTCTCGTTTTGCAGGAACAGTACGGCCTGCATCCCTTCAAAGGCAATAAGATCATCATCAGCCGCCTGACCGCTGATAAGTATGAATTGAACGCCGGTGACAAGCTGGATGTGAAAATAAAAGACAACCTCCATCGTTTTACCATTGCGGCCATTGCAGCACCGGAGGGGCTCCTGATGCCTGGGACCGACGGTTTCAGTGCGGTGGTGCCATTGGAGACCCTGTCCTCCATCATCAGCGAAAGAGGCAAAGTTTCACAGTTATATATCAAAACCAAAAATCCCCTGATGATCGAACAGGTAAAAGCCGATCTCCAGAAGCAATACCCCCGCTATGAAATAACCCAGACCATCACCGATAAAGAGTTAAAGGAATACACCCAGGTGATCCGCGTCCCCTTTTTGCTGATGCTGATGCTGGTGGTACTGATCAGTATTTTTGTCATCTACACCGCTTTTAAGGTCATTGCCTTTGAGCGGATGCCGGTGATGGGAACCTTCCGAAGTATCGGCGCCACCAAAAAGAGGATCAACCTTCTGCTGCTCAGTGAAAGTATCAGCTATGGGGTGATCGGCGGTGCATTAGGATGTCTGCTGGGCATCGGCCTGCTTTACGGGATGACTTATTCCATGGCCATGAACCCCTGGGACCCCGCTCCGCCGGAAGTTGAGATCTCGTTTTCTTATTTGTACATGGGGATTTCCTTTGTCTCGGCAGTGGTGCTCTCTGTGGGCAGTTCACTGATCCCCATCATCAGGATAAACAAAGTACCCTTACGGGATATCATCCTCAATACCTATGCCCGGCAGGACGATATCAAAACCGGACGTACCAGGATCGCCCTGGTAATTCTGGTACTTTCCCTGGTGGTCCCCCGCCTGGTGCCGGAAAAGGCGGCAGGTGTGCTGGGCTCCCTGTCCATTATTACAGCAACAGTAGCAGTGGTGTGGCTGATCCCCCATATCATGGATTTCTTCATCCTGTTTTATCAGCGGTTTATTCCCCGTATTTTCGGCAATGAAGGGATCCTGGCCCTGAAAAACATCTACCGCAGCAAGGATATGCTAAACAACATCACCCTTTTGACCATCGGGCTGGCCAGCCTGCTTTTGATCAACACCATCAGCTTCAGTGTGACCCGGGAAGTGGCTTATGCCTATAGTGATTTTAAAACGGACATCATGGCCTACATGTCCGATGCCGACCGCAAAGCCGAAGCCAGCCTGAAATCCGTAAAGGGAGTGGAGTCGGTCTTGGGCTTCTATGAAAGAGGAGAGGTGGAAATCGCCGGTACAACAGATAAAATAGGCATCATTTATGGCATGGACGGCAGTCGGATGTCTGCTTTTATGAACTTCCGCCTGCAGGGGGATGAAGCTGAGATGCTGCAGAAGTTTGCCGCAGGCCGCACCATCATCCCCAGCACTTTCATGAAAAGAAAAATGGACCTGAAAGAAGGGGACTTTTTGACCTTGAAAACAGCCCGGGGAGATAAAAAATATCAGATCATCGGGTTTTCCAATACCATTTTAAATAACGGCAACACAGCCCTGATCCATGAAAAATATGTGAAAAGCGACTGGGAAATGAAATACTATTCTGAGTTCTGGATCAATACCTCAGGTGATCCGGCAGCGGTGAGCAAGTCCTTGCAGGACAAGATGCTCCACCGCAACATATACAGCATTACCATGGACGAAATGGCGGAGAACAATGAAAAGTCCAACAACCAGCTGTTGTATCTCCTGCAGGGTTTTTCCCTGGTCACCATGGTGATCGGTATATTCGGCGTGTTCAACAATATCGTGGTCAGCCTTTTGACCCGCAAAAGATATCTGGCGGTTTTCCGCTCCATCGGCATGAGTCAGCGGCAGATGGTCAAAGTGCTGCTGACAGAAGCCCTGTCTGCAGGCTTGATCGCCGGATTTACCGGTATCGTCATCGGACTGATCTATCTGGTGCAAACCGGGCAGTTGTTGTTTTTGCTCAATCTGCCTATTCGAATGCATTACCCGCCCCAGTATTTTATCGCCGCTGTCATAGCCGGTGCGTTGATCTCTGTCCTGGCGACCCTGCTCCCGTCCCGGCAGACTGCCAGGCTGGATATCGTAAGAGAACTGAAATATGAATAAGGGAGGTCCAAAATTGGAACCGATCATTGAAGCCGTAGATGTGTGTAAAAATTTTCAGCTGGGCGATGTGGAAGTGGAAGTATTAAAAAACATTCACCTGTCCATTGAAAATGGCGAATTTGTCAGTTTGATGGGGCCTTCCGGTTCGGGAAAAAGCACCCTTTTGTACCTTCTGGGGGGCCTGGACAAACCCAGTTCGGGAACGGTAAAGGTGAAAAACCGGCAGCTGTCGGACATGGATGATAAAGATGCCAGCAGCTTCCGCCGCCGGGAGATGGGCTTTATCTTCCAGTTTTACAACCTGGTCCCCAATCTTAATATACAGGACAATATCATGCTGCCGGTCCTTTTGGACGGCAAGAGCATCGGCAGATACCGCGGCAGGATGGATGAGATCCTGGAGACGGTAGGCCTGCTGCACAGGAAGAAGCATACGCCCCGGGAGCTTTCCGGAGGGGAACAGCAGCGGGTGGCCATCGCCCGNNGCTTTGATGAATGACCCGGATATCATCCTGGCTGACGAACCGGTGGGCAATCTGGACAGTAAAACCGGGACTGAAGTGATGGAACTCTTTAAAAAGATCAATACCCAGCAGGGAAAAACCATTTTGCAGGTCACCCATTCGATGGAAATGGCGGGGTACGGCAACCGTATCATCAGACTCAGAGACGGAAAGGTGTGGGAAGAATAGTGGAAACGATATTGAAAAGAAAATGGCGGCCGGTCTTCATTTTGCTTTTGCT
Source organism: Syntrophomonas sp. UBA1368 (assembly GCA_002305965.1). GTDB lineage: Bacteria > Bacillota > Syntrophomonadia > Syntrophomonadales > Syntrophomonadaceae > UBA1368. The sequence goes on along the minus strand of DBRM01000070.1, from coordinate 22,048 downwards.
GCTCCTGTTTGCGGCAGCAGGCTGTAATAAAGGGGAAGAACCGGTCATGGAACCGGAAGAAGCAGAGGAAAAAGCCGGGGTTGTGGAAGCATTCGGAACGGTTGAAGTAAAAGACATCTCCGCTCTCACCATCGATTTTACGGCAGCCGTGAAGCAGCTGGATGCAGAGGAAGGGCAGCCGGTCACTGCCGGGCAGGTGCTGGCAGTCCTTGATATGAATGATATTAACAGCAGTATCCGTCAGTATGATTTTGAAATACAGAAACTGCAAAACGAGCTGCAGACCAAGCAGTTGTTATATGAAACCAGTAAAAAGGACCTGGAACGCCGGAAAGCACTCCTTGATGCAGGGGCTTTGACCCCAAGGGAGGTTGAGGAGTCTGAAACAGCTTTAAGCCAGGCAGCAGGGGAAATGAGAAGCCTGGAGATCTCCATTGCCAAAGCCGGAGCTGATAAAGCCAGACTGCAAAACCAGCTGAGCAACAAGGATTATCTTAATGGCAATAGCCTGATCTCGCCCTTTGAGCAGGGCCTGGTATCTGAAGTGAACTGCTATGAAGGGGATATTATCAGTACTCCCCGGAGTTTGATAAGTATCATGGACCTTCAAAGTATTTATATAGAAGCGGAAATTCCCGAAGAGTTTATCGGGGACATCAAGCCCGAGGCCAAAGTGATCATCGTCCCGGTGGCGGACAGCAGCAAAGCGTATCACGGCCGGGTGGTCAGGATCTCCAATATCGCCCAGGACCGCAACGGGGAGACCATCATCCCGGTGGAAATCACCATCGAAGATTATGATGAATTCCTGAAACCCAAGTATAATGTGGATGTTAAAATAACCACTGATTAGAAAAATCATTCACGCTCTCAAAACCCATTACTTCTTTTCAGGATCGATGGGTATAACAATCAGTTTGGAGATCTTTTCCTGGTAGCGCTGGTAACAATCATTGGGACATTGATTTTTGCAGTAATAGGTTCCCAATTGATAACAATAATAATCATCTGATTCTTTTGGCTTCTTCACTTGCTGGCCCTGGTTGTTTTTTTCCGGTTCCTGACTCATGATTGCCTCCTGTGGTTTTAGATCTCTGCTGCCTTTTATACTATATCACATAAGGCCAGTGCAAAAAATCAGCCTCGGCTCACTTCCTACCCGCAAAACCCTCCTGGCAAAGATTCAGGCAGATCTGACTCAAGGCTGGAATATTAACCGTTTCAGATCATTGATTCTTTATTGAAATCATGGTGTATAATGATTCCAAAACACCCCTTAAGAGGTCCAAATTAATGGAAATGATCAACAGCCATGAACCTGTAATCGAGTTTAAGCAGGTAATTGAACAAGATTTAGTGAATCAAGTCAAAGAACTTTTTTTGGAATATGCACAATCACTGAACATTGATCTTTGTTTTCAGGATTTTGATGCTGAGCTTGAGACCTTGCCAGGAAAGTATTCCCCACCGGATGGAATTTTAATACTGGTATTGGTGGACGGAAAAGCAGCCGGCTGCGCCGCACTTCGCAAGATCACCAAAGATATATGCGAGATGAAGCGGTTATATGTGCGCGGCAATTACCGGGAAATGGGAATTGGAAGCAGCCTGGTCGCCATGGTCATTGAAGAAGCTTTAAAACTGGGTTACCAGTATATCAGGCTCGATACGCTTCCTGAGCAGAAGAATGCCCACGCTATATACGAATCATTCGGGTTCTGTGATATCAAACCTTATATTTATAACCCGGTTGCCGGTGCCAGATATATGGAGCTGGATCTTAAAAAGCACAGTTAAGTCAAATCCGGCGGCAATAAAACTGGGTGTTATTATTGGCACAGCGAAAGCCTTCCGGGAAGCCGGAAGGCTTACTTGTTCCGATAGCCTATTTTTTACGTTCAAATCAGGTCAGCGGTGTAAACATAAACACCGGCGGGCGTCCTTCTTTTACCGCTTCCGGCTTATAATCTATACAGGGCGGGTCTTCGCTGATCATCTTGTCCAGAACATGCTTGTACATCCTTCTTTTCATTTCCGTCATGGCGGCCCTGGATTTATTGAAGGTTTTGGCGAAAGCCACTGCTTCTTCCAGCGTCTTTTCCCCATCTTCGCAGGCTTTCATGATCACGTTATACTTCTCCAGTTCTGCGGCTCCCAGTTTGTCTCCGGTGAGCAGCATGCGCTGGTAAAGGTGATAAGGCATGATGCGCTTCATCCATTCCAGCATGGAAGGTACCAGTTGGATGCCCAGATTGATTTCCGGAAAACACAAGAACCCTTTGTCTGCTCTCATAAAACGGAAGTCGCAGGCCCCGGCCAGCATTAACCCGTTGCCGAAAGCATGTCCGTTGATGGCTGCGATGGTGGGAAACGGGGCCATCATCAGAGAGGTGAACACCTCGTGATTGCGATAGAACCATTTGCTTATGCCAGGATAATCATTATCCTGGGCAGCTTTGAAAATCCACTCAGTGTTGACTCCGAGACTGAAGAATTTTGGATCACTGGAAGTCAGGACCAGTGCTTTGATCTCCTGGTCGGCTATAATTTCACTAAAAACCGTCAGCATCGCTTCCGTCCAATCGGGGTCCTGGCGATTCTCCCCATTATTCATGATCATGATTGCTACTGTACCGTCTTTTTGCCACTCTACCACAGCTATAATACCTCCTACGATAATCATATTGATAGATATCGACCAGTCCATTTCTTCTTAGAATACAAATTTCTCTGTTAAGAGCTTGAAAACCTTCCTACGAAACAAAAATATTTGTTTCACAACTGTACGAACCATAATAATTCTGCTCTTATTTTAATTTATCCAACCCGCTGCCAAAAAATGAAGACGCCCGGTTTCGCTGGGACGGATGAATATTGACGTAGATCTGGAGATGAATGAACTCATTGAAGCAATAGAAGAAACAAATAAAAGAATCAACATATTAATCAGAGAAAAGCCCCTCCGAATCTGGAGGGGTTATTTTTCAGGGAAAATCCAAAGGTCAAATAATATTTGGCTGATAGTCATCATGGCAAGTTATAATATAATCATGAAAAAGATTTTTCTAAACCATATTGGCAGGAGGTCTCCATGGTAAGCATTGAACGTTTTGTCAGGGTAAAAAGTTTAGCCGAAGCTTATGAGCTGAATCAGGAACGTATGAATACTGTTCTGGGCGGATTTATGTGGCTTAAAATGGGTAACCGCAAGATCGAAAATGCCATCGACCTGTCAGGGCTGTCTTTGGATACCATTGAAGAAACCGGCGAGGAGTTCAGCATCGGCTGTATGTGCTCGCTGAGAACGCTGGAACTGCACGAAGGTTTGCACCATGCATTCCAGGGTGTTATAAGGGAGGCTGTGCATCATATCGTGGGGGTGCAGTTTCGCAATGGCGCCACGGTGGGCGGAAGCGTTTACGGACGTTTCGGTTTTTCCGATGTTTTGACATGTCTTTTGGCCCTGGATTGTTATGTGGAGCTATATAAGGGCGGCATCGTACCGCTGCATGAATTTGCCACGATGAAATCCGACAATGATATCCTGGTTCGCATTCATATTAAAAAAGACGGCCGGAAGGCATCTTATCAATCCCAACGCATCACCCGCACGGATTTTCCGATCATTGCGGCGGCAGCGGCTAAAAAAGACAATACCCTTTTCATTTCCATCGGTGCCCGGCCGGGAAAAGCCAGTCTGCTTATAAAGGATGATTGCCTGCTGGATGAAAATTCTGCCGATGATGAGATCGCAGCCTTGGCTGAATGGGCCAGGGATCAGTACAAATACGGCAGCGATATACGGGCGGGGCAGGAATACCGACGCCATTTGGCCTTCGTTTATGTAAAAAGAGCCTTGCAGGAAATCTTGAGAGGGGTGACGGCGTGATCATCAATATATGGTTAAACGGCAGACAACTGACCCGGGAAATTGAAGCCGATCTGCTGCTGATAGATTTCCTCAGAAACAACGGCTGTTACAGCGTTAAACGCGGCTGTGAAACCTCCAATTGCGGCCTTTGTTCAGTGCTGCTGGAAGACAAGCCTGTCTTATCCTGTTCGACTCTGGCGGCCAGAGCTGACGGAAAACACGTCTATACTTTGGAAGGCCTGCAGCCACAAGCAGAAGAATTCGGTTCCTTCATGGCAGACCAGGGAGCAGAACAATGCGGATTTTGCAGCCCCGGTTTGGTTATCAGCGTCCTGGCCATGGAAAAGGAACTTAATAATCCGTCCGATGAGGAAATAAAAGAATATTTAAGCGGCAGCTTATGCCGCTGCAGCGGTTATATGAGCCAGCTGCGGGCCATAAAGCTTTATCTTGACAGGAAAGGGGCACAGGAATATGAGCGCAATTGATCAACCGGTCCGCAAAAAAGATGCCATGGCTCTGGTCACCGGGAAACCGGTTTACACGCAGGACATTGCCCCGAAAGACTGTCTGGTGGTAAAACTCCTGGGCAGTCCACATGCCCATGCACTGATCAAAGAAATCGATATCGGGCCGGCCTTGCAGGTGCCCGGTATCGAATGTATTTTAACCTATAAAGATGTGCCGGACAGCCGCTTTACACTGGCCGGTCAGACCTATCCTGAACCCAGCCCCTATGACCGGCTCATTCTGGACCAGCGTCTGCGCTACGTAGGGGATGCGGTGGCAATTGTTGCCGGTGAAAATGAAAAAGCGGTTGAAGAAGCACTGGATCTGATCAAGGTGCAGTATGAAGTTTTGCAGCCAGTGCTGGATTTCAGAAGGGCCCTTGACCATGAGGTCATTATACATCCAGAGGAAAACTGGAAAAGCCTCGCTCCGGTGGGAGCCGATAACCGGCGCAATCTATGCGCCAGTGAAGAAGTGGAGTATGGCGATGTCGACCAGGTCATCAGTGAATGTGAGTGGATCATAGAACAGACCTATCATACCAAGGCCAATCAGCAGGTCATGATGGAAACCTTCCGCACATTCACTCATTTGGATACCTTCGGAAGGCTGGTTTGTGTCTCTTCCACCCAGGTCCCCTTCCATGTGCGGAGGATTCTGGCCAATGCCATTGGCATCCCCAAATCGCAGATCCGCGTGATCAAACCCAGGATCGGCGGCGGTTTTGGTGCCAAGCAAACTGCTGTATCAGAGATATATCCCGCCATTGTTACATGGAAGACCGGCAAACCCGCCATGATCATCTATACCCGGCGCGAAAGTTTTACCTCGTCTTCCCCCCGGCATGAAATGGAGATCAGGGTCCGGCTGGGGGCTGACAAGGAGGGCATCATCAGGGGCATAGATGTTTACACTCTTTCCAATACCGGTGCCTATGGGGAGCACGGCCCGACCACTGTAGGCTTGTCCGGCCACAAGAGTATTCCGCTGTATGGTAAGGTCGAGGCCTTCCGTTTCGGTTATGATGTTGTCTATACAAATGTCATGTCTGCCGGAGCATACAGGGGATATGGGGCTACCCAGGGCTGCTTTGCCGTAGAATCAGCTGTCAATGAACTGGCCGCCAAAATGCAGATGGATCCGGTGCGGATCCGGGAGATCAATATGGTTCGCCAGGGTCAGGTCATGCCTGCCTATTACGGGGAAAAACTGAACAGCTGTGCTTTGGATCGTTGTATGGCCAAAGCCAAAGCCATGATCGGCTGGGATGATAAATACCCGTGCAAAGACATGGGCAACGGAAAGATCCGCAGCGTGGGGGTGGCCATGACCATGCAGGGATCAGGGATCTCCGGTGTCGATACGGCGTCTGTATCCATCAAGGTCAATGATGACGGCTTTTACAGCATGTCCATCGGAGCGACTGACATGGGTACCGGCTGTGATACCAGTCTGGCCCAGATCGCTGCTGAATGTCTGGATTGCAGCGTCGAAAACATTATCGTATCCGGCGTTGATACGGATGCTTCCCCCTATGACACCGGTTCTTACGCATCTTCAACTGCATATGTCACCGGCAATGCGGTGGTCAAAACCTGCGCAGCACTGCGGCAAAGGATCAAGGCTGAAGGGTCCGCACAATTAGGCTGCCCGGTTGAAGATATTGAAATTGATGGCGAAAAAGTTTACCGGGTGGATACGGATGAGTCCATCAGTTTAAAAGATCTGGCCAATGGTGCCATGTGCGGAAACAGTAACGCTCTGTCCGCTACAGAATCATTCAGCTCACCTGTCTCTCCCCCGCCCTTCGTGGTAGGTATGGCAGAGGTGGAGATCGACAAGGAAACGGGAAAAGTAGACTTGATCGATTATGTGGCAGTGGTGGATTGCGGCACTGTGATCAATACAAACCTGGCCCGGGTTCAAACCGAAGGAGGTATTGCCCAGGGCATCGGCATGGCGCTGTATGAGGACATCAAATACACGGAAAAAGGGCAGATGGTCTCTAATTCACTGATGCAATACAAGATCCCGTCCCGGCTGGACGTGGGAACCATCCGGGTGGCCTTTGAGAGCAGTTATGAACCTACCGGGCCTTTCGGCGCGAAATCCATCGGCGAGGTGGTCATCAATACCCCGTCACCGGCCATTGCCAATGCTGTTTACAACGGCGTTCATGTAAACATCCGGGAACTGCCCATCACCGCCGAAAAAGTGTATATGGGGATGCACAAGGAAAAATAATTGGTGCAGAATCAAATAAAGTTTGCTAATGATTTGCATTGGCAAAAGAACTGCATCTGATGGGATGAGGAGCACCCTTATGCAGCAACAGGCGTTGGCAAGCTGTTCGTCGAAAACTGTGTAGCCTTTTGTGCAGTTCACAAAGACATTTCCGCTATTCATTCTCCGTATCCTATATAACCGACGTCAATGGCAGAAATATTATGCCACGACCAGTCATATATTACTATATATCCGGATCATCAAATCCTATCGGCGGAGATCAAAGATTTTTAAGACAAGGAGATCAATATGAAAGTCAAGGTTTACGCGCCGGCTTTTCTTAACGGTGACGAAATAGATGAAATGGGGAACCTTACGGTTCCCGCCGGAGCCACCCTGCGGGATGTATATAAAAAACTGCAGGTGCCGCTTCTTTTGCGTCCGGTCTTGATCTGCAGGGTCAATTACGAAAAATCGCGATTGGATCGGAAACTGCAGGAAGGGGATGTCATAAGTTTCCTTTTCCCCATCAGCGGGGGATAATAAATCCCGAATCATAAGAATAGATATTATCATAACAGTAATTTCAGCAAATCGATTGGTAAGAGGAGGAAGTATATTGAAGGGTTACATGGGCAAAATCCTTTTCGTAAACCTCACCTCCGGGCAGATTGAAGAACGTATCATTCCTGACCGGGTCTATGAGATGCTTCTTTCCGGTGTAGGGTTGGGAGCTTATGTACTATATAACGAAATACCGGCTGGTACTGACCCTTTAGGACCTGAGAACGTCCTGGGATTTACCAGCGGGTTGCTGACGGGCACCGGCAGCCTGATGACCGGACGATGGATGGTGGTATGCAAATCCCCCTTGACCGGGGGCTGGGGAGATGCCAACTGCGGAGGCACCCTGGCACCGGCGATCAAGCAATGCGGCTACGACGGTATTTTCTTCAGCGGCATTGCCGAGAAACCGGTATATCTGCTTATCAATAATAAAGGCCCGCAGCTTAAGGATGCTTCCCATGTATGGGGGAAAGATGCCACCGAAAGCGAGGAAATCCTCCGGGCTGAAAATACGGTTAAGAAGAAACCTGCGGTAGCCGTGATCGGTACTGCGGGTGAGAAAGTATCCCTTATTGCCGGGGTATGCCATGATGGAGGGCGCATAGCCGCCCGTTCAGGCGGTGGAGCGGTGATGGGCTCCAAAAGATTAAAAGCAATCGTACTGGTTGGTTCCAAGCCCATAAAATGCCACGACCCCCAGGAAGTCAAAAAAATCAGCCAGGCCTATGCAGACAAGATTCGCAAGCAGAACCTGCCGGGGATCGTTAAAGGCAGTCTGCTGCCGCTGATGGGAAAGGCCATGACGTCGATAAAAAGAGTAGCACCACTCGACGGTATGATGTTTGCCTTGATGATGAGAAAATGGGGCACCCCCATGTCCAATGGAATGGCGGTCACCAATGGTGATACCCCCATCAAGAACTGGGCCGGCTCAGTAAAAGATTACAACCGTTCCTATTACAGCAAAATCAATGCTGATTATGTAATTAAGCGGGAGTACCGTAAATATCACTGTTATTCCTGTGTGGTAGGCTGCGGCGGAGTCTGTGATATTTCTGATATTGGCCAGGGCAGGTTTACCCATACCCATAAACCGGAATACGAAACCTGCTCTGTATTCGGGGGATTGCTGATGAACCGCGACCTGGACTCCATCTTCTATATTAACGAGCTGCTCAACCGGGCGGGGATGGACAGCATATCCGCCGGTCATGCCGTAGCCTTTGCCATGGAGTGTTATGAAAAGGGCTTGTTAACGCCTGAAGATACCGGCGGGCTGAAACTTACCTGGGGAAATGCCCAGGCTGTTGTCAAACTGATCGAGATGATGATCGCCCGCGAAGGCCTTGGTGATATACTGGCAGATGGCGTTAAAATCGCAGCCGGCAAAATCGGATCGGGTGCAGAGGAATATGCCATCCATGCCGGGGGGCAGGAACCGGGCATGCATGATTCCCGTTTTGACCCGCAGATGGGTGTTCACTACAGCACTGACCCAACTCCGGGACGACATACCATCGGTGCCGCACAGTATTACAATATGACACGCTTATGGGAAAAGGTATCCTGGGCACCCGCCGTGAAAATATACCCCAAAGATGAGGAATATATTGCTACCGATCGGGAAGCCTTAAAAACAGTAGCCGGTGCCTGTTACAAACAAATCGTTGACGGAATAGGCGGCTGTTTATTTGCACAGATCATGGGCGTGCAGCACTGGCAGGCTTTTGAGTGGCTGAATGCTGCCACCGGCTGGGGCAAAACCCCGGATGAATACATGCTGATCGGAAAGCGCATGCAGACCCTGCGGCAGTTATTCAATGTCAAACATGGTATCGAACCAAAAAGTTTTAAAATACATCCCCGCATGGCCGGTGACCCGCCTCTTAAAGAAGGCCCTAACAAAGGCAGAACCGTGCCTATTGATGATATGATGAGACTGCATTGGAAGCACTTCGGCTGGGATGAAAATACTGGTATTCCCCTGCCGGAAACCATTCAACACCTGGAATTGGATCAGTTAGTGCAGGAGGTAAGGTAATGGCTAAGGGAGAAGTGATTGTAGATTACAAAATCTGTTTGGGCTGCGGGGTCTGCATTCAAGCCTGTCCGTTCAGCTATTTAGCCCTGAAGCGATACGGATCTGACCCCTATAAACGGGTCTNNTCCTGAACTGGAGTCCGATCATGGGTGCACCGGATGCGGGATCTGTTCCCAGGCATGTCCATTGGAATGTATGACCGCCAGTAAAAAAGAAGAGAAGAAGGATGAGTAATAATTCGCCTGTTGAAACTACAAGTAAAACCCGCAGAGTCTGCATTCAAGCCAACTCTGCGGGCATATAATTTACATATTGGTCTCCCAACCGTTCTCTTATATTCCTTTAACTCAATTTCATCGACTTATACTGCCGGGTAACTTCCACAACTGCTTCTTCGGTCGGAATTCTTTCGCCGCTGGA